>JAIESS010000075.1 GCA_019745755.1 Alphaproteobacteria bacterium | reverse complement strand
GGATCTGTCGAAGCAGCCTTATGGAATTTTTTGGGACCCCGTCCTGTTACGGCGCATGTTATTGATGTTTTTAGCGCCCTTTGGGCAAGGGATGTTATCGACGAATTAAATATGCCCTGTCATAGTGTCACAGCAGATCAAAAAAATTTTCTGTCCCTTGAAGACCCAACGACCCATGATCTCCTTATCACCCATAATGGTACAACATCGGGACTTATGTATCCGAATTTTGATTGGATTAAGCGTGACCGCGAAGGTCTTGTAGTGGCAGATCTTACGTCCTCGGCCTTTTGTGTGCCAGTCCCTTGGGAAAAAATTGATGTTGGTTGTTTCTCCTGGCAAAAGGGTCTTGGTAGTGAAGCAGCCCACGGCATGATGGTTCTAAGCCCAAAGGCTGTCCATCGTCTTATGACCCATACGCCGTCCTGGCCCATTCCTCGGCTTTTTCGTCTTATGACATCGGATGGGAAAAAAGGTGAAGAACGTGTGTTAAACAAGGGGCTTTTTGAGGGGCTTACATTGAATACACCGTCCATGTTGTGTGTGGAGGATTGCGTAAACGCTTTGGATTGGGCCTTTAATATAGGGGGAGGCCACGCCTTGTATGCACGCTGTGCAACAAATTTCAAGGCCGTTCATGATGCTGTTACCGCCACACCGCTTCTATCCTTTACAGCCGCTGACATGTCCTTTACATCTACCGTATCGCCGTGCATACAGGTAAATGCCATTACGTCAATGGATCAAAAGTTCCAGTGGGAGTGGCTTCGAGAGATTGCTCAAAAACTTGAACAAAAAAATGTGGGTCTTGATATATTAAACCATGCTTATGGCACGCCTTCGTTTCGCCTATGGTGCGGCCCCACGGTAGATGCTATCGATATAAAAAATTTCATGAACTCTCTCATCGTCGAAGTGGAAACTGCGTGCGGCACTATCTAAAAAATACATCCCTTCAAACGTTCATTGTTGTCCTTTTTGCGTTTTTATTTGGGGCAGCTATGCCGGTGGAGGTTGCACGTTTATGGTATACAGTAAGTCTTTTTTTAAAGGATCTCCTTCTGCTGTTTCTCCCCTTTGCTGTCTGTGTTTTTATTGCAAGCACACTCAATCATTTTGAAAAACGAGGATGGCTCCTTGTTGTTGCCCTCGTTCTTTTTGAAATGATCTCCAATACGTGTGCATCCTTTGCGGCGTATGGCTTGAGTTTTCTTGGAGCCTCTTTTTATGATGCCGCCACAATTATATCAGCGAATACATCCCTTGAACCCTATACGTTGGGGTTTTTTAGTGTGCGTGATATTCACCCCAGTTTTTGGCGTGTTGAATATGGGACAGCCCTTGGGGTTGTTCTTGGTCTTGCCATGCCCTATGTCAATTCATCGGGGTTGACTAAGGTCCTAAGCACATCGAAAAATCTTGTGACACTTATTTTTGTCAAAGGTTTTGCCCGCATTATTCCCCTTTTTGTCCTCGGATTTTTTATTAATCTCGTCAAGACCACGGACTTTTTTCCCCTACTTATGCAGGGAGGTAAGGCGATTGTGATTATGATAATTGGCCTAACACTCTATATTATGGCGTTGTACTTTATCGCCTCAGGTTTCTCTATGAAAGGAGCCATGACATCTATAAAAAATGTTCTGCCCGCGGGACTTACAGCTTTTTCCTCTATGTCCAGTGCAGCAACCATGCCAGTGACCATTCAAGTTACAGAGAAAAACCTGAAAAACCCCAGCTTTGCCGCCATGGTGATTCCCGCAACGACTAATATTCAGCAAGTGGGGGATTGCTTTATTCAAGTGTTCCTTTGCTGTGTGATCCTCTATTTTTTTGGCGCAGGTATTCCAACCCTTCCCACATTTATTGTTTTTCTTACGGTTTTTGTATTGGCTCGTTTTACGACAGCTGCTGTTATAGGTGGAGCAATCTTTATTATGCTCCCCATTTATCAAAACTATCTTGGCTTTAATGCAGAGATGACAGCCCTTATCCTTACATTTAATATGCTCCTTGACCCCATTGTTACAGCCTCCAATGTCATGGCAAATTCAGCACTCTGTGTCCTTTTTGAGCAGGTGTGGGGGTATGTATTGAAAATGGTCAGAAACCCTTTGAAAATTTAACCCCATCTTCCCCATTGGACAAGAGCGCCTGTTCTTGTTTATACTAGGCTCCACATTCATAACAAGAACAAACGAGAAACTGCATCATGATCGAGAAAACCTTTACACCTAAAACCGTTGAGGGACCTCTCTATCAACAATGGTTGGACAACGATGTTTTTGCTTGTGATGTCGTATCAACAAAACCAGCCTATACGGTTATGATGCCTCCCCCCAATGTGACAGGTGCTCTCCATATTGGTCATGCGCTTAATTCCACCATTCAAGACGTGCTTGTGCGTTTTAAGCGACAGATGGGCTTTGATGTGCTTTGGCAGCCAGGAACGGATCACGCCGGTATTGCGACACAGTTTGTTGTGGAGCGTCAACTCAAAGCCCAAGGGATGAGCCGAACTGAGATGGGGCGGGAAAAATTCTTGGAGAAGGTTTGGGCTTGGAAAGAAGAATCCGGTGGTACTATTTTTAATCAGATGCAACGTCTTGGGATCTCGCCGGATTGGAAACGTGCGCGCTTTACCATGGACGACGGCCTAAGCAACGCTGTGCGTGATGTATTTGTCAGACTCCACCGCGATGGCCTGATTTATAAGGACACGCGCCTTGTCAATTGGGATCCGTCCTTTCAATCAGCCATTTCTGACCTTGAGGTAATTAACCGTGAGGTCAAAGGCAAGATGTATCATATTGCGTATGCCCTGGATACGGACCCCTCTACAACGCTTGTTATTGCAACAACCCGCCCTGAAACCATGTTTGGGGATACGGCGGTGGCTGTTCATCCAGAAGATCCCCGCTATACACACCTTGTTGGAAAAATGCTGCGTCTCCCCCTGACAGATCGTCTCATTCCGATTATTGCCGATGAACACTGCGATAAGGATTTTGGAACAGGTGCTCTCAAGGTTACGCCTGCCCATGACTTTAATGACTTTGCAATTGGTAAACGTCATGATCTTGAGTTTATCAATATTCTCAATCCTAACGGCACGCTTAATGACAATGTACCCGAAGCCTTTCGTGGTCTTTTGGGGGATAAAGCCCGTACTGCTACGGTAACTGCCTTAGAGGAATGCGGAGCAGTCATCAGTGTTGAGGATCATAAACTTTCCGTTCCCCATAGTGAAAAAAGTGATGCCCGTGTAGAGCCGTACCTCACGGAGCAATGGTTCGTGGCTATGGACAAGCTTACAGCACCTGCCCTTGCGGCTGTGGAGACGGGCAAGACAACATTTTTTCCAAAACAATGGGAGAACACCTACTTTGAGTGGCTGCGCAATATTCAGCCGTGGTGCATCTCCAGGCAGATTTGGTGGGGCCATCAAATCCCTGCATGGTATGGTCCGGACGGTCATATTTTTGTGGAAAAGACTGAGGAAGAGGCCGTAGCAGCTGCGCAAAAACACTATGGCAAGGATGTACCCCTTACCCAGGATAAGGACGTTCTAGATACATGGTTTTCATCCGCTTTGTGGCCCTTTTCAACCCTTGGTTGGCCCTCCAAAACCCCTGAGTTGAGCAAATATTACCCGACGTCCGTGCTCGTTACGGGTTTTGATATTATATTCTTCTGGGTTGCCCGTATGATGATGATGGGGCTTTATACTCAGGATAAAATACCCTTTGAGAAGATTTATATTCACGCCCTTGTGCGAGATGAAAAAGGGCAAAAAATGTCCAAAACAAAGGGTAACGTCCTCGATCCTCTTGATTTGATTGAGCAATACGGCGCCGATGCCCTTCGCTTTACCTTAGCGATTTCAGCAGCGCCAGGCCGTGATATTAAAATTGGACCAAGCAAGGTTGAAAACTACCGCAATTTTCTGACAAAGATTTGGAATGCTTGCCGCTTTCTTATGATGCAAGAGGGGTGGTCGTATAATCCTTCTTTTGATCCCATTAATGCTAAGTTATCTCTTAGCCAGTGGATCATTAGTCACACAGCGCGTCTTAGCCAGGATGTCAAAACGCACCTGGACGATTTTCGTTTTGATCTTGCGGCCCAGGCTCTTTATCACTTTATCTATGATTTATATTGTGACTTTTTCCTTGAATTTATGAAACCTATTATGGGGGGGGAGGACCAATCCGCACGTACGGAAATTTTAGAGACGGCTTTTTGGGTATTTGGTGAGGTTCTTAGAATGCTTCAACCCTTTACCCCCTTTGTGACACAACATTTGTGGGAGGGTATTGGTGCGTCAACAATGGAGGGAGCTGAGCTTCTTTGTAAGCAAGCCTGGCCAAATTTGGATGACCGCTATATTAATATAAATGCAGAAAAAGACGTTGATCATATGATGAATGTCATTGTGACACTACGACGTTTACGTGCAGAATATCGTGTGCCACCGGCAACCCTTCTGAGTGTTAAGGCAAGTCATGATGCTCTTTCAAATACTCTTTCCCAGACACTTGTGAAGCGTATGGCGCGGCTCAATGGCCTTGATGTGGAAGAGGGGTATGTACCAACTCAGGGAGATGTGATGCTTACGGTTGATAACGCGCCTTATTATCTTAAGCTTGGGGATAGTATTGATATTGAGCAAGAGCGTATGCGTATGACAAAAGAGCTTGAGACATTAGAAAAAGATATGGCATCTGCCAATGCACGCCTTAGCAACCCTGAGTTCATAAGTAAAGCCAAGGATGATGTGATTGAGACCATGAAGGAACGCGTCACTTCAGCCCTGATGGATATTGAGCAAAAGAAAAAGGCTTTGCATTTTTTGAAACCTTAATATTTTTTTGAGGCTTCATCTTATTTTTATGCAATGATATTGGGTAAGGTATGCGCGTGCAGTTTTACGAGCATATCTTTGAGGTGAAGTTTTTCTTTTTTTGCCTTGTGAATAGCAAAATCATTAGGCGTTAACTCTTTTTGAAGCTGAAGAATTTGTTCATTGATAGAGGCATGCTGCTGAGCAATGACATTCATATAATGATTAAGATGTGTGGAATGATCTAAAGTCACAATAAAACCCTATTGGCAAAAATTACATAATTTTATTATACACAAAAAATCATATTAATTAAAGATTTATTTTCACTATGTTCTTAATTTTTTTATGCAATATTTTTGCATGTTTATCAAATATTAAGGAGTATGGAGATTTCCTAGAGGGTCTAGTATGCTCATCAGCCTAACATTTAAGACTTCCCAAATTTCATAAACCAAGGGATGAATGACGGGTATTTCATGGAGTGATGGCGTTCACAAACCCTGTTGGGAATGGGGAGATCACTGGAGATTCAAGGGCAGGAGGGGGCCACCGAGGAGACTATGTCGGTGCAAGATTGAGGGGGGCATAGAGCACACTCAAATCCCCCCCCTCTCTTTGCCCCCTAAAAGCCCTTGGCGGGATTATAGCTGACCGTAAGATTGGGACAGTCTTTTTTGATGTCATCGATCATCGCTTGGGTAACGTGTGGGCAACGATTAAAGGACAGTCGTTCTAACCTCTTAAAGTTTTTGAGCGCAATCAAATCAATCGTCCCTTTGCAGTTGGAAAAACGTAAATTTATAAGGGATCCATTCCATTTTGAGGCGTTTAAAAGCTGGCTAAGGTCAATACTGTTTGCACAACTACTTATATCCAAATATTTTAATTGTGGTGCGTAGGAGAGAGGACGAAGATCCCCACTAAACTTAGGAGACTCAACACAAACGTCCTCTAAAGCTAAGACAGGCGGCGACGTTTTTATTCGAGCCCCACTTTCCAGATCCCTAAAAAATGCGCAAGCTAGGACAGTGAGAATTTTTAACTTAGGAAATCGGGACAGATCCACGGTCATAATAGAGTCACACCTTG
>JAIESS010000166.1 GCA_019745755.1 Alphaproteobacteria bacterium | reverse complement strand
TGGAGCCTGTGCTGCCTCCAAAGGCTTGAATAAATCGGCTGAGGAGTAGTATGTCAATGGACGGGGCCAGAGTACATCCAATGCAGCCTACACAATAAAGGCCAAGGCCAAGGAGGAGTGGAAGTTTTCGGCCGTACTGATCCGAGATACGCCCCCAAAGAAGCGTCCCAAGAGCAAAGGCAAAAAGGTAAATCGTAAGCGTATACTCCACCATAGTATCGGATGTACGCAAGGCACGAGCAATATCTGGCAAGGATGGTGTGTACACAGTTTCAGAAAATTGTGGTAATCCCACAATAAGAATAATGAGCCAGATCGCTGGCTTTTGAATAAACGCAGTCATGATAAAAATCCTTCGTTATTGTATCCTCTTTCCATAAAACAGGAGGGGAAATTTTTGGCACTAAAAATCCGTTTCGTTACCGATGTGGAAACGAATGAGTTAGTCTCAACAATTAAACAACGACAATTTTTGGCATGAATGCCTCCAAGATTACCTTCATTTTATAATATGACTCTCAATAGTTAATTTTTCCATAAGAAATTGAAAAATATGTGAAAAATCTATCGTAAACAAAGATGTGATGATAAATCCTGAAAAAAAATTTGAATCTTCTTTAAAAATTAACTTTCTCCCTCTACAATGACACTAATCGTAGAAAAATAGGGCGTTTTAAACAATGCATTCGGAGGTTCATTTAACCGAAATTGCACTTGTCGTCGTGGGTGCATTAATTTGCGGCCTTATTTTTGCGCGCCTAAAAAAACCCCCTATTTTGGGTTATATTCTTGCAGGTGTTCTTATGGGGCCATCCGGTCTTGCCCTTATTCATTCACGAGATCAGGTCAGCACCCTTGCAGAGCTTGGCGTTTTACTCCTCCTTTTTGTCATTGGTATGGAGCTGAGCCTTCGTACCTTTAAAAAATATTGGGTGGTGTCTGTCCTTGCTGTTCTTGGGCAAATCACCATCAGTCTTGGTGTTACAGCCCTTCTTGGTCATTTTCTCGGCTGGTCTATGGGGCTTTCCGTTCTGCTTGGTTTTGTTGTGTCATTGTCCTCCACGGCGGTTGTGGTCAAAATGTTGGAGAGTGTTGAGGAATCTAAAACCGATACGGGTCAAATCACCATTGGTGTATTAATTGCTCAAGACCTTGCTATCGTGCCCATGATTTTGATTTTGCGCAACTTTGATAGTGATTGGTTCGACGCCGTCCTCATCACAAAACTTGTCATGTCCATGGGGCTCTTAGCTCTCTTAATTGGGTACCTTTCGCGCAAACAACGCGTACGGCTCCCTCTCACCCAAATGATCGCAGGAGAGAAAGAACTCGCTCCCTTGGCAAGCCTTACCTTTTGTTTTGCTGCTGCGGCTATTTCTGGTTTAATTGGATTGTCCGCAGCGTATGGAGCCTTTCTTGCGGGTCTTGTCCTAGGCAATACCCACGAACGCCTCATTATGATTGAAACTACAAAACCCATTCAAAGCATTTTGCTTATGGCATTTTTCCTTTCCATCGGTCTACTTCTTGATCTGCGCTTTATCTGGGATAACATCGGCACCGTGATGATTGTGATGATCCTCATCACAGTGGGCAAGACCGCCATTAATATTAGCGTGTTCCACGTTTTGCGCCTTCCATGGTCCCAGTCCTTTTTACTGGGTGTTATCTTGGCTCAGCTTGGTGAATTTGCCTTTTTGCTCACAACTGTTGGGTATGAAGCGAAGATTATTAATACCTACGGCGAAAAGCTTATCATTGCTCTCACTGTGCTTTCGTTATCGTTTAGCCCCTTTTGGCTTAGTGCGGCACGACGTCTAAAAACCTTGGCCGACAGTAAAAATATCAGCTTTGGTGGTGTTCTTTATTGGTTGTACGGAGGACAAATTCATAAAGTTGAGAAAAAGTATAAACATTTTGTGGATGAACTTCGCAGCAAACCAAAAGCATTAACGGATCAACGCAAAAAAGAAGATACTTCTCATGACGATGACGCAAAGGACGAGCCTATTAAAAAAACAAAGAAAAACGAATCGGACACCCCTTCCGACATTTGACCTAGAGAGAGTTTCTGGTCATCACATAATTGTCGGCATTGATGAAGCCGGATGCGGACCTTGGGCGGGACCTGTGGTTGTAGCGGCGGTTATGTTTCCTAGGGATATCTGGGAAGAGGCTCAAAAACTTGGACTTAATGATTCTAAAAAGCTTAACACTAACAAACGCAACACTTTGTTTGACTTAATCTGTGGACTAGCTGATTACGGTATCGCAGAGGCCAGTGTATCTGAAATTGATACGTATAATATTGTGGAGGCCGTAGCTCTTGCCACGCGGCGAGTTCTCGCACAGCTTAAACATACACCGGATTTATGCCTGATTGATGGCATTCGTAATCCAAAACTCACGGTCCCGACACAAATGATTATTAAAGGGGATCAAAAAAGCTGCTCTATTGCAGCAGCCTCTATTCTTGCAAAAGTCACACGTGACCGACTTATGGCAAGTCTTGCCAATGAGCATCCGGGTTATGGTTTTGAGACAAACGCAGGTTATGGAACAAAACTCCACCAAGAGGGTCTCCGACTTTACGGCGTAACGGCGCATCACCGAAAAACCTATGCCCCTATACAAAAAATTCTTGAGGGATAAAAGAGTGATGCTCTAAATACAAGAACACAGTGGTGTCTCTAACTCATGGAAAATCTATCTTCTAACATAATTTTCCAATCTCAGCGCGGAGCTCATCAAACCCAAGCATTTTTTCAGAAGATGTTTTATGAACAAAAGGGTGGGCTGCTGGATGCTTTTTACTGATTTCTGTGACTTCTGTGCATAATTTATCCTGAGCTGCCTTTGAAATTTTATCCCCTTTCGTAAGGACAATTTGATAGCTCACAGCGCACTCATCAAGCATTTTCATCATGGCTCGATCATTCTCTTTGATACCATGGCGACTATCGATAAGAACAAAAACACGTTGAAGGGTTGGGCGCCCCAAAAGATAATCACGAATAAGCCCTTGCCATTCTTTTACAAGATTTTTCGGGGCC
This sequence comes from Alphaproteobacteria bacterium, assembly GCA_019745755.1. Taxonomy (GTDB): domain Bacteria; phylum Pseudomonadota; class Alphaproteobacteria; order Paracaedibacterales; family JAKBAR01; genus JAKBAR01. Next base: position 2,872 of record JAIESS010000166.1, on the reverse strand, counting down.
TCTGCATAACCGTATCCGGGCATATCCACCAAATTCAATCGATTATCCACATTGAAAAAATTGAGGCATTGTGTGCGACCAGGGGTGTTGGATGTCTTGGCAAGGCCCTTTCGACCGGTAAGCGCATTAATCAGGCTAGATTTCCCCACATTTGAACGCCCCGCAAAGCATATTTCAGGCCTTCCAAAGGGAGGGAGATCTGGAATTTTCACCACAGAGAGCATAAAGGTACATTCTGCTGCAAAAAGAAGGCGTCCTTTTTCCAATTCATTTTCTGTAAATGTATAGTCTTCCATGAAACATCTTTTTTACGGATTTTATTGTGCAGTTTAAGACGGTCTTCTTCCATAAATCAACTGTATTTTTGTGTCAAAACAAATTAAATTAAATAGTTTTATTTGTTAATTATTTATAAACTTTTTTCATGCAGTATAGATTTATGTTTTATTATCATGGATACTGTTATGAGAAAAAAATTAGTGACATTAATACTTGTTGTCTTTATGGGAATGCCTATAAAGGCGTCAGCCTGCGATCAAACGGAGCTGTATAACCTTTTTAATCAATTTTTAGCTAATCAAACCTACAATATAACCCCAACTCAAAATACCAATCCACAGCAAACGGCTATTATTGCTGGTTTAGTGCTTGCGGGGCATATTATACCACCTCTTTGGGAAAAATTTATTAAACCTGTGGGAGGAACACTTATTGATGCGTTTGTGTCGACGTATAAAAAATGTCGTAGTTGTAGGGAAGAACTTCAAAAGGATAGCATTGAAACGTTTATTGAGGAGGATCAGGATATTACGGATGGAACACAAAAAGTGTTATCTAAATTTTTTAATGCCTTAGATAAAGAAATTGAGGCGAAAAGTCCTAGTCCTCTTTATTCAAAGGTTGAACGTCCGCATCAAGATGGTTTTGTTTTTATTCTGCCCAATATACGTGTTGAGCTGACAAGTGCTCTCCATACCCAAGACTATGAAAAATTTGATGCGCCTAAAATGGGACTGGGCACAAAAGTGATTCAAAAATTTTTCCGCATTCTTGGTCCTTATATTGAAAAACATATCTATGACTATGGTAATTTTTGTGAAGATTTGAAAAAAATGAAAGCTCATGGCACCCTTCAATTCTATGATATAAAAGACCCGCGCCCAGATATTGAGGATGCGATTGTACTCGAGTTTGGGACCGTGATCTCGAAAAAATCTCTCCCCCTAACAGAAACAACTGATGATAATTTTGATCTTCAAAAGGATATCTCTGCCGTTTTTTCATCACGTTACAGGATTAAACTCACAGCCCATGATATTCCTGAAGAAAAAACACCAAGGCTCGTTTCAAAATCAAGAGCTAACTTACTATCAAAGATTCTCGTGGATGATGGGTCACATTCTGGTCTTTAAGATGAGATTTTGACGTTGAGATAAACGTCTATTTTTATGGAGAAGAATAATGATAAAATTTTTTTTGATACTTTTGACTTTCCTGACATTGACGGAGGCCCCTGTCAAGGCAGCAGGATATAATGAAACAGAAGTCTATAATTTGCTTAATCAACTTTTAGCAGATCAAAATAATTCAATGTCGAATCAAAACACATATAATCAGCCAGCAACGATTATGACCACAATGATTCTTGCCGCTCAAGTTATACCACCTCTTTGGACAAAGGTGATTAAGCCGCTTGGTGGCACATTCATTGATTTTGTAACATCCACAACAAAGAAATGCCGTGCATGTTGTGGTGAGTTACGTCAAAGCAGTATTGATAAGTTCATTGAAGATGATCTGGATATTACAGAAGGATCGCAAAAGACATTATTATCTTTTTTCAATACCATGGACCAAACAATTACGAAGAATCCGGGTAATCCTTTGTATAAAAAAGTGGAATTAGAAAGTGAGGGTGGTTTTGTGTATACCCTTCCAAACCTTCAAATTAAGCTAAACCGTGCCTTGGATAATCAGCGTTATACACAGTTTGATGTCGAAAAAGAAGTTTTAAAGCCGAAAACAATTGATAAGTTTTTCGCTCTTCTTAACCCTCATCTAAAGCCTTATATGAGCGAGACGGCCTATACAAATTTTTGTGAAGATCTTAAATATATGAAGGCCAATGCTCTTCTTCAAATCTACGATATCCATGATGATGACCCCACGAGAAAAGATGCCATTGGCATTGAAATTGGTATTATCATACCAAAGGCAAGCATTCACGACGATGACAGTGATGTTGAAGCACAAGATCATGAGATTCCTGCTGTTTTTTCATCACGTTATCGTATTGTAATGACAGCTTATGATATACCAGAGGATAAAGCCCCTGTGCAAACCCTTCGAAAAAGAAAAACAGCACGCGTTGATTATGGCAGCGTTGATGAAAGTGAATTATGATACAAAAAGTATTATTCTTTTATTTGATTGAGCATTTGTGAAAATTTTTATTGGCGCGGGCGAGGATTCAGGCGATCTCCTTGGAGGCAGACTTATAAAAGAACTCAAAAAGCGTCACCCCATGTGTGAGATAATTGGGGTTGGCGGTCCACAAATGTTGGCTTCGGGGCTTAGCCGAAGCCTCTTTCCCATGGAGGATCTGTCCCTTATGGGATTTTTCGAGATTTTGCCCAAGCTTTTGAAAATTCTTGGTCATTTGAGAAAAATAAAGCAATTTATTCTCATGGAAAAACCTGATGTGGTGATTACCATCGATGCTCCGGATTTTTATTTGCGTGTGTTAAGGGGGATTAAAAAAAGCTCAAATATTCCAACTATTCACTATAACGCACCGGCCGTATGGGCTAGCCGCCCTAAACGTGCAAAAAAAATAGCAACATTTGTTGATCATCTTTTGTGTCTTTTTCCC
>JAIESS010000021.1 GCA_019745755.1 Alphaproteobacteria bacterium | reverse complement strand
ATTGGGGTGGGATAAAAGCTCCATCCTGAGGAGCAGCATGTTCATAAAGAAGACGGCCCCGCTGTTTGAGTTTTTCAATTTGTTTTAAGAGATGTTGCTTTGCACCATTATCAATCACAGGACCAATATCCGTAGCGAGATATTTGGGATCCCCCACATCCAGGGCTTTCATGGCATTGATCAATAGTTCTAGAAGAGGCTCTGCAATATCGTCCTGAAGACATAAAACGCGTAAAGCTGAGCAACGCTGACCAGCACTTTTGAAAGCCGATGTCATTACATCCAAAATAACTTGTTCAAAAAGGGCAGATGAGTCGACAAGCATGGCATTAAGGCCACCTGTTTCTGCAATAAAAGAAATAATAGGGCCAGAGCGGTCTGCAAGCTGAGTATTAATTTTCTTTGCCACGTGGGTTGATCCAGTAAACACTACTGTAGTAACGGCGGGGTGATCAAGCACGCGATGCATGTCGGAAGAAGGAGCGGTGCATAGCTGTAGCACATCCTCTGGAATACCAGTTTTATGAGCAAGATGCACAGCATACGCTGCAATAGCGGGGGTGAGATTGGACGGTTTTGCCACAACAGTATTTCCTGTGACAAGGGCTGCCACCACTTGTCCAAGAAAAATCGCCAGGGGAAAATTCCATGGACTAATACACACAGCCACACCGCGCGGTGCATAAGATAGTTGATTGAGTTCACCCGCAGGCCCAGGCAGTGTGTGAGGAGATCCCATAAGTTTTTTTGCTTGAACGCTGTAATAACGGCAAAAATCAATAGCTTCCCGTACTTCTGAGATACTATCCGCAATCGTTTTTTTACCTTCAATGCAAAGAAGGCGCAGAATTTCCGTATCATGTTCAAGAGCATCACCAAGTTTTTCAATAAGGCGTGCTCTATCAAATACAGAACGCCCTGACCATGAATCAAAGGCTTTATGGGTTGTAGCCATGATGCTATCAAGAGGGATTTTTGTTGATGGAATTGGCGTAGAAGGTGCATCCAAAATACCCTTTAGTTTGTCAAGGGTTGGATAATCTGAAAGATCCATACCTTTAGAATTTATACGATCCTTAAACATATTTTTGGGAAGAGAAATCCCTGAATGAGGAGAAAAATCTTTTTCCATAGCCACGTCAAAAGGATCCTTTGCAAGATCTTTTGCGGGAATATTTTTGTCATAAATTTTATGAACAAAGGACGAGTTTGCACCATTTTCAAGGAGCCGTCGTACTAAATAGGCCAGCACATCTTTGTAGGCACCAACAGGCGCATATACTTCTATTGCAACAGATTTGTGATCTTTCAAAAGTTCATCAAATACATCCTCCCCCATACCCTGAAGACGTTGGAGAGTGTAGTGCTTGCTCTTTCCCATGTGACTAATGGCGGATAGTGTGTGGGCATTATGGGATGCGAAATAGGGCGAAAAAGCATCCGTACGATCTAATATTTTTTGTGCACAAGTTAAATAACACACATCCGTATGAGATTTGCGTGTAAAGACGGGAAAATCCGTCACGCCCTGCTCTTGAGCTACCTTAATTTCTCGGTCCCAGTAAGCGCCCTTAACAAGGCGAAGAGGGATTTTTTTGCTATAACGACTGTAAAGATCCAAGAGCCAGTCAATTACTGCAGGAGCCCGTTTTTGATAGGCCTGCACAGCAAGACCAAGGCCCTCATAATTTTTGAGAGACGAGTCCCCATAAACGGCCTCAAAAATCTCAAGACTCATAGTTAAACGCTCGGACTCTTCAGCATCCATAGTCAGGTTAATCCCCTTTTCAGAAGCCAGTTGTGCTAGAGTAAGGAGCCTTCCTGTGAGGTTAAACACGGCTGCATCACGTTTGAGGGCTTCATAACGTGGATAGAGCGCGGAGAGTTTGACAGAAACACCATGAGGCTTCATGGCCCCATTGTTAAAATTACCAGCTGCTATAATGGCATTTTTATACGCTTCAAAATAGTGATCCGCATCCTGAAAACACACAGCTGCCTCACCCAGCATATCAAAGGAATAGGTTTGGTGTCTAATCGATGAATGACGTATCTTTTTAAGAGCGTCCCCCATGGTCTTGCCCAAAATGAAAGTATCTCCCATCTGGTGAATACCCTGAATTACGGACCCACGGATTACGGGATTGGATAATTTTTGTGCAAGTTTACCAGCATATTCAAAAGCCGTATCCTGGCCAAGGGTCATTAAATGCTTTGATATATCGAGGCTAAACCCTGCCATCTGTATAAGAAATGATTCACTTTTTTGGGCGCTGTCATACCACCCCGTCGATGTGAGTTTTTCCCGGATCAAATTTTCTCGGGTCGCCTTATCAGGAATACGAAGCAGGGCCTCCGCAAGCACCATGAGGGCACGTCCCTCCGGTGTATCCAGGGTGTAGGTATTGAGGAGTTTATTGATCGTAAGATGACTTTTAGATGGTGATCGAAGGGCTTTAATCCAACGTAAAGCCTGTTCTTCAATGGGGTGTACAGGATAACGCGTCTTATCAAAAGACGTCATAATATCGTTCAGAACGTCTTTTTCAGATCTGCGGTAAGTCTCGTGCAGTGTATGCCAGTGTGGTGAAGAGGGGAAAGGAAGCCGTTTATTTAACATCTTTCCAGATTTTACGTTTGGCAGCATAGAAAATAATCGTCATAACGAGCATGTATAAAAGCACGGCAAGGCCAGTACGTTTACGGTCTTCCATTTCAGGCTCTGCGGTCCATGAAAGAAATTCAACCACATCCTTTGCCATTTGACTCACTGTTGCTTTTGTTCCATCAGAATAAGTGACTTGACCATCTTTGAGCGGAGGAGCCATTGAAATTTGCCCGCCAGCCATCACGGGGTTGTAATAACGTCCCTCGCCGACAACAATGTCCTTTGGTGGTGTTTGGCCATACCCTGTGAGCAATGCATAAATGTAGTCTTCACCATGAGGGCGTGCTTTAATAATCAAAGATTGATCCGGAGGAAGGGCACCATTATTCGCAGCGCGGGTCGCAAGCTCATTGGGATGAATAGGGGGGAATGCATCACTGGGAATACCAGGACGTTCTGCCTCTTCCCCTGACTCATTGAGGATTTTAATGCTATAGGTTGCTGCCAAAGCCTTGATCTGAGGTTCTGAAAAACCAAGGGCGGCAAGTTCACGAAAACGAATCCGCTTCAACTCATGGCACGCAGCGCACACCTCTTTATAGACTTGGAATCCACGTTGAAGTGCTGCCTTGTCATATGTTCCAAGAGGTCCCTTAAATCCCCATTGCTGAGGAGGGGGGACGTGATGGGCTGGCACTGTTGTAAAGCGTAAAAATCCAACGCTGCCTATAATGATAGCAAGCATTACCCACACAAAGAGCGCTACGGTTTTTGAATAATTTTTCATGACATCACCTTTGGATTTGAAATACTCTCCGGTAGCGCTAAAACAGGTTCATAACGGGATAAAACCGGCATGAGAACAAGAAAATGAAAGAAATAGTAAACTGTGCCAAGTTGACCCATGATGAGATAGATACCTTCTGGTGGTTGTGAGCCTATCCATCCAAGAAGAAAAACATCAGCAATAAGCAACCAATAGAGGTATTTGAAATACGGACGAAAGCGCCCGCTACGCACAGGATGGCGATCAAGCCAAGGGAGTATAATCAAAAAAAAGATGGACCCAAACATGGACAAAACACCAAGAAGCTTGTCAGGGATGGATCGTAAAATGGCGTAGAAGGGCAAGAAATACCACTCCGGCACAATATGTTCCGGCGTTACAAGGGGATTTGCCGTGATGTAATTGTCGGCTTCACCAAAAAAGTTTGGTGCAAAAAAGACAAAGAAAAAATACACGAGGAAAAATATTCCAAGACCGTACAAATCCTTAATAGTGTAATAAGGATGGAAGGGAATAGTGTCTGCTTTTGTTTTTTTCTCCACACCAAGAGGATTACTGGATCCAAACTGATGCAAGCCTACCAGGTGAAGGGCTGTTATCCCCACAATTACAAAGGGCAAAAGATAATGAAGGGCAAAAAAGCGATTGAGCGTCGGATTATCAACAGAATAACCGCCCCAAAGCCATTGCACAATGCTCTCTCCCCCCGGAAACGCAGAGAAAAGATTAGTAATGACTGTGGCCCCCCAAAAGCTCATCTGTCCCCAGGGGAGCACATAGCCAACAAAAGCTGTGGCCATCATGACAAGAAAAATCACAACGCCAAGAATCCATAAAAGCTCCCGTGGATTTTTATACGATCCGTAATAAAGGCCGCGGGCAATATGGGCGTAGACCACAATAAAGAACATGGATGCGCCATTCATATGGAGATAGCGGATGAGCCATCCGCCATTGACATCCCGCATAATGTGTTCGACAGAGTCAAAGGCCTTATCCACATGAGGGACATAATGCATGGCGAGAAAAATCCCTGTAATGATCATAATCACAAGGCAAATCCCAGCAAGAGAACCAAAATTCCACATATAGTTGAGATTTTTGGGCGTTTGATACTCCACCAATTCCTTTTTCATAAAGGTAAAGACAGGAAGGCGATGGTCAATCCATTTAATGAGGCTCATAATACGTTATCCAATTTTAATGGTTGAATTGCCCTTGAGGATCTCATACGGAGGAACCTCCAGATTTTTAGGCGCCGGTCCGTGTAAGATGCGGCCGGATGCATCATACACAGAGCCATGGCAGGCACAAAGCCATCCTCCGGATTCATTGGCTTGAGGGCCACTCTGGGCCCCTAGTGCTTCACGTTGATTCGGAATACAACCAAGATGGGTGCACACACCTACAACGACCAAATATTCCTGGTTTTTACTAAAACGCTCCTTATCCGTCTGTGGATCTTTGAGATTTTTGAGAGGAATGGCTTCAACAGTTTTCACGACTTCCGGTGTGCGCCGTTTGATAAAGACGGGTTTGCCCCGCCATGTCACAATTTTTTGCTGCCCTGGTTTCAGAGCTTTGATATTTACTTCTACAGAAGAAAGTGCAAGGACATCTTTTGCGGGATTCATGCTTTTAATAAATGTTAATAAACCTGCTCCAGCGCCAACGGCACCAAATCCTGCGGCGGAAAGATAGAGAAAGTCTCTGCGATTTGCTTTAACCATAGCCCGTTTCTTAAAAATTTATCTTTATTTTATGATAAACCCAAATAATCCAAAAATACAAATTTTTTCATCAACCTGTTGACTGTCTGTGCTGTATAGAATAATAGGACCAACTCCTGTATCTGCCCCCTTTCACAGAAACCCCTCTTTCACTTGCTTAGATATAGGCCTTCCCGGTGGGGCCCTCCCGGCCTTGAATTTCCAGTGATCTGCCCATCCCCTCGCGCCGCCACGACATGACTAACCCACCTCATAAAACTCTCGCTTTTTGAGGTTGAACAAAGGCGCATTGCCTTTTATTCATTCATCTGGGATAATGCTACGCGCGTAGACACTTTCCCAAACGGGCTCCGTCATGGACCCAGCTTCACCGGATCTTACTAACCACTAGATTTAGAATAAAGCAGAGAGGGTTAAAAAAGGGTAAAGGAAATCCTCTTATTGTAAGAAAAGTAAGAAAAATCCTCTGCTAACAAGAAAAATCACAGAAATATAATTTAAATTGCAGATTTTCTGCGCCTTGCTCTATGATTAGGAAAGAATTGTCCCTCTAATACTCTCACACAGCTTTGTCTTTTCTTATTGTTTTTCTTATTATTTTTTTTAATTTTTCCGCTGCAACTGCTACGCACACAAATTACCCCCTGTACTTGACAGCAGATAAAGTGACTTATGACGAAACCCTTGATGTTGTTGAGGCTTTTGGTCATGTGGAGATTAGTCAGTTTTTGCCCCCTCATAATAAAAAAACATCACAGAGAGAAA
>JAIESS010000097.1 GCA_019745755.1 Alphaproteobacteria bacterium | reverse complement strand
GTGTTTTTTAGTGATTTTTTAACAAGATATAGCTCAAAACACCACAAACACTATCATATTTCAAGTCTTGATCTTTAAAAAAATTTGTGCTGAGAATGTCCTCTAATAAGTCTGTTTTTTCTACACATTTTTAGAAATCTGATGAGTTTTTTCTTGTTTGCTGATGATTTCCTTATGAGGCACGACATCCCCCGGATACAGATTCTGAGTGTTAATCCTTTTTTAACAATTTTTTGCTAAACTACCCTTGTAAATAAGATAAAAAATGCTACTTATTAGGAAGAGATTACTGTTTAGGATATTGGGAATGAGTGCACATATCAGCCTCCTCACATGGTGGCGCGGTAAGCTTGTCGGTCAAGATACCTACGGCAATCGCTATTATCAAGATAGACGCCCTCCAAAGACAGGAAAGGCACGACGTTGGGTCATTTATCAAGGTATGGCAGAGGCCTCTAAAGTGCCATCGGATTGGCATGGTTGGCTTCATTACACTTGTGACTCCCCTCCCCTTGCTGACGTTAACAAGGCTGAGTGGCAAAAGGCTCATGAGCCTAATAAAACAGGAACAGTCCACGCGTATAAACCCAAAGGTTTTGCAAAAACGGGCAAGCATACCCCTAAAAAAGACTTTGAACCTTGGGATCCTAAAGGATAAGATTATCAATAGGTCTTACGTTTTATTTCATACCCTTGCTATTAAAATGATTAAATTTAAATTAGTGCGATAAAGAATATTAAGACTCTGTGACTAGTTATTCAGACATTATAAAAAAACATCAAGAACGTCTCGCTAAGTTTTCAACGAATGCGCACCGAGATATGCGTGTATTATTAGGACATCTGACAGAAAAAACACCAGAGTTTTATTTCATGCATCCTGATACGGTCATTTCAAAAGATGTGGAATCTCAGCTTGAAAAATGCATTGATAGACTTTGTCAAAATGAACCTCTATCAAAAATCATGGGGAAACGGGAATTTTATGGCCGCATATTTACTGTAACAAAAGATACACTTGATCCACGACAGGACACAGAAACACTTATCGATGCTGCACTTAAGTACAAAAAAACTCTACCCAAACCTTTATCCATACTTGACCTCGGCACGGGGACAGGATGCATGGTACTAACGCTTTTAGCAGAGATCTCCCTGGCAACAGGGATGGGGGTAGACATATCTAAAAAAGCTCTGGATGTAGCCTATAATAATGCAAAGGCTCTTCATCTTGAGGACCGCGTCACGTTTAAGCACAGCAACTGGTTTGAAACGATTATGGACGATGAAATGTTTGCTCTGATCGTTTCCAATCCGCCTTATATTGCAAATCATGAGATTTTGGATCCTAATGTCTATAATTTTGATCCGCATTCCGCCCTTTTCGCAGGAAGTGAGGGCCTTGACGCCTATGAAGTTATAGCAAAAGACATTAAAAAGCACCTTTTGCCCCAAGGAAAGCTTCTTATTGAATTTGGGCACGGCCAAGAAAAAGCTGTGATCCATATCTTTGAATCGAGTGGCCTCAAGCATATCGAGAGCTTTCATGATCTTTCTGGGATTATCAGATGTGCAATTTTTGCATAGCTGTCTTGCAAGAATAGTGTTGATTTTTGAATCATTTCAGTATAACTTGCGATTATCCCAACATCCTAATATACAATGAGTTTTCCATAGCTATGAAACCCATGCTTAAACGAACGAATAATAGTAATAACCGTACAGGTAAATTCACACGCACACATCGTCACCCTGCAAAATCAGGGGCTGCACAACGCAACAATCTTCAGCAGAATTTTGAAAAATACGTCACACTTGCACGTGAAGCCACAAGCACAGGTGATCGCGTCCTTGCTGAAAGTTATTATCAGTTCGCCGAGCATTATCTTCGCACTCTCAATGACATGAAACCCATTGAGATTGACGTTCCCATTGAAGAAAACATCTCAAAAGACATCGATGATACGGTGTGCAATCCCTCCTCTTCTACAGAGGCCATGTCTCACCAAGAACAACAACCGGCAGAACAGATTCAAGATCTCCCAAATACTTCAGCTAATTAATTTTGGAAGTGATACCCAGCATTTAAAAAATAGATATTACCCCCTTTCTAACTTTAGGATATCATTATTTTTGTGTAAAAATTTAACGAAAATAATTTTATACTAGCACCCTTAGAGCTTTTATGACTTACCTTCAGAAAGTTAGTCACGAGTGACCCTAGTGCATACGCGAAGGATACAAAATTGTCGATGAAAAAACGCTCTGTTGTATTAAATGGTCACGGGACCAGTGTAACACTCGAAGATGCATTTTGGGATGCACTCAAAACCATTGCTACTGGTAAAAACATATCACTCAACACTCTCATTACCACTATTGATGCTGCACGTAATCCCGGTGACAATCTCTCCAGTCATATCCGTATCTATATCCTAAAATGGTATCAGACATTAAAAGATTCTTAATTCTTTTGAAAGAGAATAAACCTATAGAGTTTTATGTTTTTATTTAAAAAATACTATTTTACATTCAATTTTTTTATCTCTTTATTGTTTTGCTTCCTCTTTATGGGGCGGAGCCTTTCGAAGAATTTGAGAAAAATGCAAGCCTACCTTGAGATGGATGCGTGGGCGTGGGTGCCAGTGCAAGATTTTATTAATCATTTTGATACTGAGAATCATAAAAATGATCCCTTTAACAATAAGGATTCATACAATATGACGCTAGACGGTCAAGCCTTTAAGGTAAGGGGGGCGGCATACCGGTCATTTCAAGCCTTTGCCAAGCGTCATTTTAATTTTAATAATCTTCTCAATCGCTCACAATTATCCCAATCAATCGTACAACAAATACCGCCTTCTGAAAGAGTAAAAATACCCTCAATGAGTAATGGCATCAGAGCTATACAGAATGAACTCAAACAAGAGCCTATTAATCATCAAAAAATTCTTGATATATTGAGCGGAAAAAATGGAAGTATTTTAGAGCGTGCTCCAACAAAACATGAGTTTCCCATTATGGTCCGCGCTATTAATACGGTTGCCAATGATAATAGGCAGCCCATTGATGATAATACCGTTAATATAATGGCAAATGATACATTAGAACAAAGAGCGCATAAAATAATTTTGAAAAGCACATTACTGCTCATCAGAGACATTGGACAAAATGAACTCTCTGTTTATGAAAACCTTGATAAATTTGATCCAACACGAAAGATCATAAAAAATGTGGAGAAAATTACTCAGTGCGCCTACGCAAAGTGTTGGCTAAAGGACTTGCACTCATAAGAGTACAAGCCTTGTCACCATTTAAAATCTTATAAATCCTATTTAAGCAGCTGGTTTTTCTGCTTTCTTTTCCTCTTTATATAAGCTCATACCCACGGTACCATTGCCTGTTTTCATTGTTTTGGCAGTGCCTCCAAGATCCGTTGTATCCCACTCATTTTTTTCATTATTAAACGCATAGTATTTAGGGGAATCAAACTTAGACTCATAAGACACAACAGATAATCTTTCTTTGCGGTCCGCTGGCGCAAAAAGCCCAAGACCAATCATCCCCATATAATCAATAAACTTAACAGTCAGTTCACGTTTACTCATCAAACTTGGGATGAGGGCTGCAAGCTCATTCAATGTCTTGATGGGTTTACCATCAATTTCTATGATCTTCACAATACGCGTCTCCAGGAAAAAGGGCGGCAGATCGCCATTGAAAAGTGTACGGAAGGGGGACGTTTGACCCACACCAAGCATGAAAACACCGTCCTCTGCGTGTCCTAGAAATAATTTCAAAAACTCACTGTTTTGGATCCAGGTTGCATCGGCAAAGGTAATCATATGTTGTGCTGATTCCAATGTCATGGGGTAGGTTTTTACATTTGCTTTTTTGAGTTCCCCTTTGCGGTAAAATTCAACATTCACAACACCGTCTTTATCCGCAGTATTATTCACACTATGATCAAGGGTATAGGTTTTTGGTCCGATAAATGTATCATTGATTTTCCACAAGATATCTCCCGCTTCAAAAGCATGGGCAGCATCGGATCCAGCAAGCCTTGAATTAATCATAAGGACTTTGTTATTCGCATCAGGAAACGCATTTAAATACTCTTGCATGGCAGGAACAGGGATCAGATCCGTTTTAACCATATCTTCCAAACTTACATATTGTGGCACAATACCGAGACTTCTTCGGGGTGGGTTTTTCTTATCTTTGAGGTGCGTCAACGCATCCCTGACGTAGGCAATAGGAAGACCCGCACCAGAACTCATCTTTCCACCATACACAATCAAAACAACTTTGCCCGCTTCATCAAAACCAGGGGATCCGCTCGCCCCTGGAATGGTCAGACCTGCAAATTTTACGGATTGTTCTGCAAAGGGGCCAAGCATCTCATACAGAGAAAAGACTGTACATTTATAGGTTGAAAACTCGTCCTTCGCCGAATTGCCCATGGTATAAACACTGGTATTCAGTTCGAGGGGTTTATCCGACAGATCCAGGGCAATGGATTCCTTTGGAAGCTTTGTTTTGGCAACCTTTAAAAAGGCAAAATCGAAAAGCGGATCAAAATACAAAAGGTGTGCAGGCGCTGTTGTTCCATTGGAAAATTTCACATTATACGTGCTGACCGTCATATCACCTGCAACGTGGCGATTGGTGGCGATAATAGCATAGTCTTCCTTCTCATCGATATGCACAATAAATCCTGACCCTGTCCAAGCAGAGCGCTTTTCACTATCCGTTGAGGCATAGGTTTTCACATCAATCACGACGACGCCCTTACGCACTAGATCAAGAATTTTCTTACGGCTTGCCGGAGACTCATCAGATGCATCAGCGATAGGAGCAGCTGGCGCTGTGTGAGATTCCACACCTTTCTCTTGGGATGCCGCAGCCGCTAAAAGGGGCGCGCAAAGCAATGACAGCGACAAAAGAAGTGATAATGTTGTGCGATGTATCATAGTGAGGTCCTTAGGTGTGATGATAATTCAGCATTTTAATCGGTTTTTAATAAAAAAGAAAGGACGCAAGGGAAATTAAGTCAATGCCAGTGCAAGAGATATTGAAAGATTCGAGGGATATCTGTAAAACATAAGCTGAACATGGATAAATGGACCCTGCATGAAATTCTTAACATTTATCTGTGCATTATTGGGAATATGGATCCTCGGTTTGGGGGTATTTGTAACATACACCTCATCACTCAAATCATCCCGTATCGTCACAGAATATAATGCAAAAGTGTGCGATGGTGTTGTTGTTTTCACAGGAAAAGGGAACCGGATTATGCCAGCCTATGCTTTTTTTCAAGAAGTGGGTGCTCGAGCCTTTTTTATTTCTGGGGTAGATGAGGATGTGCAACGCCAAGACCTTATACAGGATAATACACACCCAGATAAAATTATTGACCTGGGGTATGAGGCCTATAACACGCATACAAATGCTCTTGAAACAGCTGTTTGGATGCGAAAAAACCATATTTATTCTGTTTGTCTTGTGACGAATCTATACCATATGCCACGCAGTCTTCTTGAGCTTAAGGGCTTTGTAAAGGATAAGGCAACAATTACGCCTTACCCATTAAAACCCCGCAACCCCTGGTGGAAACATTGGTTGAGTTTTCAATTTATCGTGTCCGAATATCACAAATATCTGGCCATTTCTTTGCTTCAAATGATTCTTTAGAAGAACAACGCGGTCCATTCTTACCAACTAAAAAACTCGAGTGTGCCATTTTTCTCCATAATATTCAGTTGTTGTAAGAGACGGTATGTTGACTGAAATCCTAGATACTGAGCAAGCATTAATGGTGTTGTCCCTGCTTGAATAAAATAGGGTCCCAAAGGGAGAATTTCAAAGAGAATTTTAGTGAAGAGGT
>JAIESS010000222.1 GCA_019745755.1 Alphaproteobacteria bacterium | reverse complement strand
TTGCTCGTAAAGCCATTGATCTTTTCAAGGCAGGAAAGCCCCTTAAAACAATTGCCCGTGAACTCAATATAACCGTGAAAGATCTCGGTACACTGAAAAAGGCTGACGTGAACCCCGCCCATGCGGAGGATATTTTTGCCCTTGATGTAGGAAGTATGTCTAAACCCTTTGATAGTGATAAAGGATGGGTGCTCTTTTCTGTTAATAAAATCATCCCGGGATCTCAAAAATCCTATGCAGAAGCCAAAGCTGCCATTGAAGTTGCTTTGAAGGACGAGCGTTTTAACGAACATTTTGAGGCTCTTCAAAATAAGGTAGAAGACGCCCTTGCAGGGGGAACAAAGATTCAAGAGGTGGCACACACACATAATCTTATTATCGAAACATTTAAGGCCGTTGATAAATTTGGTCAAGATGAAGAAGGCAATAAAACCCTTGATGAGACTATCCAAAAAGATGTCCTTGATTATGCTTTTGCAAATTCCCAAGGCGCCGAAAGCAATATGATCCTTGCAAAAGAAAGTGCGGATGCCCAAGGGAATTCTAAACTTGTAGGGTTTATTGTGCGCGTGGATGCTATTCAAACCTCTACTATTCCTGAGTTCAAATCGATAAAGATTAAGGCTACAGAAGCGTATAAAATGGATCTTCAAAACAAGGCTGCGGCCGCCATGGCAAATGATATTGTCAAAAATGTAAAATCCGTTGATGACCTTAAAAAGCAAGCAGACACACGGAAGATGGCCCTTACCAATTTACCTGCGGTAAGCCGTTCCAACGTCGATAAAAGCGAAACATTGGTAAAGGAAATGATGGCGGAAAGCATTGAGCGCATGTTTGCCTTACCAGAGGGTGAAACACTTTTAGCACAAACTAAAAATGGTTTTAGAGTTGTTATGTTCCAGGGTAAACTCCCTTATTCTTTTGACAATGAAAAATTTTCAAAGTTCAAGGATTCCATGAAGCAAATGTTGGCGGCTGACTTCCAACATTCCCTTCGAAACTACCTCCGTCACAGCGTTTACCCTGTCACCATCAATCAGGGACAGATGGATGTCGTTGTGGGGCATAGCTAGCCGATTATTTAATCCTTTATTAACCTTCAGTGTTTAGTATGATGGAAGTGACAATTCGCTTCTATCATACAATAAGGCAAAATAATGAGGGATTCTATGAAGACACACAACGATTGCACAGCTAAATACCCTCTTTCTCTTAGGATTTTACATTGGGTCATTGGCATCATGATGATTGGAATGCTCATCGTTGGTTTCGTCATGGCAGACTATGTACAGCCACCATTGAAATACACCTTGTTTGATATGCATAAGGCAACAGGCTTGACGATTTTTGGCCTTACACTCGCCCGTATTGCCCTTCGTCTTGTCGCAAGCACACCACCACTTCCTTCAACGGTTGCTTGGTACGAACGCGTTTTAGCCAAATCAACCTACCTTGCCCTTTATGGTGTGATGCTTGCGTTTCCCATAAGCGGTTATGTCATGTCATCGGCTGGGGGATACCCTATTTCATGGTTTGGAATGATTAATGTGCCTCTTTTTATTGCAAAAAACCCTGAGCTTTCTCATACGGCCAAAGAACTTCATGAGACTTTTGGTTATGTTCTAGCAGTGTTAATCCTTTTGCACTTTGCGGGATTTCTTAAACATCTTTTTATCGATAAGGAAAACCTCCTTAAGCGGATGTGGTAATTATATAAAACTAAAATGTCATTCAGAAATGAGTTTGAGCCTTTGTAATAGTATCCTTATCAAAATTTTCAATAAGCTCTTCAAAGAGCCTGTGCCAGTTCAGTTCTGCTTTAAGATGAAAGAGGACAGAGCCAATACCCACAGCAGCACGATCCATAAAAACGAATTCAGGTGGCGGCTTAATGCCTCCAAGCCTGTTGAGTTCTTCGTGAACTTTTGACGCCACATCCCACCCCACAATTTTTTCCTGAATAGGGCGCACACGATCATCAAGGAGAGGTTCATATAACATTCTCGCCCACTGGCTCATCACATCGATGACGTCGTTTGTGAGATGTGTAAATCCCCATGTCGCGTAGGCATGAACCATGAGCTCCCTATCGCCCTCCCTTATTGCCCTATATAAATCCACAACCCCTTGAACAAAATCTGGTGGAAAAACACGTACACATCCAAAATCGAGGAGGTTAATGGAATACTTTTGTGTTTGAGGGTTTTGCACTACTTGATAATTCCCGGGATGCGGATCGCCATGAATTACACCAAAATGGTAGAGAGGGTAATACCACCCATGGAAAAGCAATTGAGCAATGATATTACGTTCCTCCAAAGGGGCTGTTTTATATGTCAAAACAGACTCACCCTTGCACCAATCCATGGTAAGGAGACGCTTTGTTGTAAGATCATGATGAACCCGCGGCACATAAATGCCCGTATGATCTTTAAATATTTTTGCGTACATATCGAGGTTTTTAGACTCGTTGATATAATCCAATTCCTCTAACAATTTCTCCTTAATCTCAGCAAAAATCGCCCCTGTATCCATGGCTTTGTTAAAGGCTTCATAGAGCCCCAAAATAAAACGAAGCTGACTCAAATCAGCATCCATTATGGATTCCATGTCGGGATATTGAAGCTTACACGCAACAACGTCTCCTGACAAAAGGTGCGCATGATGAACTTGACCCAAGGATGCGGCATAAGATGGGGCAAGATTAAAATCGGAAAAATGACGATGCCAGTCTGATCCAAGTTCACCCATCATACGACGACGGACAAAACTTGCATTCATAGGCGGTGCATCCGATTGAAGAGTCAAGAATTCTCGTGCGTATTCATCCGGCAAAGCCCCTGGCACTGTGGCAAGAAACTGCGCTATCTTCATAACAGGGCCTTTCAGCTGGCCTAGGGCAAGCCTTAACGCCACCGCCTGCTTATCATGATCGAGAGGCGTCCCCAAAAATTGCTCTGATGCGAACTTCACGGCTGTCGTAGCAACGGAAGATGACGTTTGAGCAATACGTAACATTTTTGTGATAAATGAATTTGAATCCATCAATCAATAGCTCCTCAATCGTTAGCTCTTTATTATGGGGGAATTCTAGCATGATATGACAAAAAATGAGGTATATTAATGCTTAGATTATTCTCATGGGACTTATGAAAACTTTAATTTTGACAGAATGCTACGAGCCTAAATACCTAATGACGTGCTTGCCTTGAAAAACTTGACACACTTCTTTGAAGATTATTGGCCTGTGTAAGAAGCTGATCAGATACCTTCGAAATTTCGGATGATGCCTCGCTTGTTGTATTATTGGATGATGTCATTGTTGCAATTCGCTGACTTACTTGACGTGTTCCTTGCAAAGCTTGATTTACATTATCAGAAATCTGTCGTGTTGATTGACCTTGTTTCTCAACGGCAGTTGCAATCGATTCAGAAACGTTGTTCACCTGCTGAATAATCGTACTAATAGAGCGAATAGATGTTACTGTCTCGCGCGTTGCGAGTTGAATTTGCTCAATTTGAGTGCTTATATCATCCGTTGCCTTAGCTGTTTGATTAGCAAGATTTTTTACCTCCGAGGCAACAACAGCAAATCCTTTACCCGCTTCACCGGCCCTCGCTGCCTCAATAGTTGCATTAAGAGCAAGCAAATGTGTTTGATTGGCAATGTCTTGGATAAGCTGCACTACATCATTAATTTTTGATGCTGCATCCGCAAGACCATTTACCCTGTAATCTGTTTCCTCAGCAGCCTTAGCAGCTTGCTTCGCTACTTGCGCAGAAAGAACAACATGCTTGCTAATTTCATCAATAGAACTTGATAATTCTGCTGCTGCTGCCGCAACAGTTTGTACATTTGTTTCAGAATTTTCTGCTACGGATGCAACAGAAGCAATATGATCGCGCGTGCTTTTTGTGTGGTTGCTCATGGCATCAACATGAATCCGAATATTTGAGACTAAGTTTGACAGTTCTTGACAAGAACTTGATGTGCTAGTTTCCAAGTGATTAAGTGTTTCTAAAACATGTGTTTGTGGGGGCTGAAAGGATATGTGTATTGGATCTTGAGGAAGGGACTGAGGCTGGATAATTTCTTGAGATTGTGGTGGTGTAGGGGGTTGCACATGACCTGTCTCTTGAAGAACGGTGTGTGTTGATGAGGACGGGGATTGAGTGTTTAAAGGCACCTCATACTTTTCTTGTTCAGCCAACTGATGGGATAAATAAGCTTGGTGACGTTGTTCTTCCAAAAGACGTGCAAGCATCCCAATTTCAGAAGTGTCTTCTAAAAAAGGAATACTTGCTTCCATATTTTGCTTAAAATTATAAACAGCATGACTTAGGATTGTGAGTTTTTTATTTAATCCAAGACCAAAAGCACCTAATACGTTCAAAATAGTAAAGCTCAGAACTATAGTACTCACATCAATATAATACTTAGGTATAAAAATAAGAGACAAAGCACCTAATGCTAATAATACACCCGTACCGATTAATTTTATTTTATAGGTCATCTTAAAATAGGACTCCAAAATACGATTTACATGGCCTCTTCTTATATTATTGGATCACTAAGGAGTTAATATTTACTTAATTTTTTAAAAAAATCCTATACCGCACTCACCTTTGCTCCTGGAAAGATTTTTACAATATCTTTGACAAGAGGATGATCTACGGCTTCTATGGCCTTTTTCTGATAACGGGCATCCTCGATCTCATGAAGAGATTGTGCCGCTGGAGGCGGAACACCCTTGTCTTCAACAACCCAGGACATCGATGTGTGTTTTTCAAGAAAAGCCTTTAGCAGAACTATGAAATTTTTCGGGGCACTTGATTTCGCATAAAAACTGAGATGACCTTCGCCATAAGACGCTAAGACTATATCGCTGCGCATATGCGTATACAGCATGGGCTCGCGTTTATCACGAATAAACATTACGAGATCCTCAAAGGATGCAGGGACGTTGGTGGCAATAGGTGATTCCGTTCCCATTGAAACCATAGGCGCTGCCGTCACCGAAAGAGCCGGTGCAGAAGTTTGAGAAGCCAAAGGAGCTGGTACGGGTGAAACCTCTACCGGATACACCATCGCACTTCCTGATAATATATCACTTAAGGGAGGGAGATGGGCCACATAACACACCTGCATCAATACAACTTGAAGAGCTTGCCCTGGAAAGGGTGCCTTATAAATCTTGTCATAGCGATCATTGAGAATTTGCCACACCTGCATGAGGGAGGCCATAGAGATATTTTGCGTAATCTCACTAAGCGATATCTTCTCCGCTTCTGTAAACATCCCTTGATTAAGCGCCGCAGAATTCGCCTTCACACAAATCATGTTATAAAGAGTATCCAGGGCATCCTTTAAGAAAAGGAGAGGATCACAACCATTTTCATATAATATATCCGTTAATGACAAAATCTTTACCACATCCCCAGATAAAACAGCCTTTAGTACATCAAAGACATGATCTTTAGAAGACAGGCCCAGCATACTACGCACGGTTTCCGTTTGGATAACACTACCCCTGGAGAGAACAAAAGCCTGGTCCAATAATGACAAACCGTCACGCATGGAGCCTTCGGCTGCACGGGCAATAAGTGTCGCTGCATCAGGCTCAAGGGTAATATGCTCACAGGCCGTAATATGGGCCATACGATCCGTAATGGTTTTGATATCCATACGCTTGAGATCAAAGCGCATACAACGGGACAAAATTGTCTCCGGCACCTTTTGAAGCTCCGTCGTGGCAAAAATAAATTTCACAAAAGGTGGCGGCTCTTCCAAGGTTTTGAGGAGTGCATTAAATGCACTTTTGGAGAGCATATGGACTTCGTCGATAATATAA
>JAIESS010000216.1 GCA_019745755.1 Alphaproteobacteria bacterium | reverse complement strand
GAAAAATCCTAAAAAAGGTGAAACCTTTTGGGTTGCGGTAACACTAGAACCGCAAAAAGGGTGGCATACCTATTGGGATAACCCCGGTGAATCAGGGTTTAAAACGACCATAAACTGGGATCTGCCAAAGGGGGTAACGGTGGAAAAAACACTTTCCTCTACACCTCAAAGACTCATGCTAGAAAAGCTTACGACCTATGTTTACGAGACCACAGCTGTACACTTTGCGCAGCTAAAAATCTCTGATAATTTTGACGGAGATGCTCTTGCTCTTAAACTCAAGGCGGACTGGCTTGTGTGTGAAGATTCATGCATTCCTGAAAAAGCGTCACTATCCTTGACATTACCCCTCGCAAAGGCTCATGAAAAGTCTTCCAACCTTCATCCAGATCTTTTTGAGCAATGGATGAAGGATGTTCCCCAATTCGTCTTTGAGCCCATAACCGCTCATATCAAAAATAAAACTCTTTCCCTTATGCTCCCTGATATACCATTTCTTTCAAAGGATAATATTCAACATATCCATTTTCTTCCGCGCACGGATATAGGGATGAAATATAGTGCTGTTCCTACGTTTGATGTGCTGGATAAAGGTATTCGTTTAGACATCCCTCTCGCCATAGAAGGCAAAGAAATTCATGATACAACAGGTCTTATCCTTGTTAAACATAAAGATGGTTCCAGCAAAGCCTATGATATTAAACTTGGTGGTGCTGTAGCACCCGGTTCAAACACTGATAACTCCCTTTTGCTTGTTCTATTCTTTGCTTTTCTGGGAGGCATTATTTTAAATGCTATGCCTTGTGTCTTTCCTATTTTATCTCTTAAAGCGCTTAGCATTGTTCAAAACCAAACACCGCGTATTGCTAAGATTCAAGGTCTTGCTTATACGGTAGGTGTCATAGCATCCTTTATTCTTCTTGGGCTTATTGTGATTCTTTTAAAGCATGGTGGCGTTGTTCTTGGATGGGGAGGGCAGATGCAATCTCCTACTTTTGTGATGCTCATGATGTATCTTTTTTTCCTTATCGGATTAAATTTATCAGGCTATTTTGAGATCACCTGGACGAGTGGGAATAAAGGCCAGAAATTGACGGAGGCAGGAGATACGGTCACGAGTCATCTTCGTGCGAATTTTTTTACAGGAGTTCTTGCCACAGCTGTCGCAACACCCTGTACAGCACCGTTCATGGCAACAGCTGTAGGCTATGCCTTGTCAGCCGATAATGTAACGCTTTTTTTGACTATGGTCGCGCTTGGACTAGGGCTATCCTTGCCCTTTTTAGCGCTTAGTTTTATCCCAGTCCTACAACATATTCTTCCAAGACCCGGGCAGTGGATGGTGACATTCAGACAGTTCCTTGCTTTTCCCATGTATGGTTCTGTGATTTGGCTGATCTGGGTTCTTGATCAGCAGATAGAATCGAGTGGTATTGTTTTGAGCGGCATAGGACTTCTGCTCTGTGCATTTATGCTATGGTTTTGGTCATTTATTTCTATTAATAATATTTTTTTTAGGGGTATCGTTGGGATTTTCCTGAGTGCAGTCGCATTATCTCCCCTTGCGTTTATTGAGGCAAAACACTCAGTGATTCGCTCTGAAGATAATCATTACTCGAAAGAACAATTAAAAAAATTTTTAGCTGAAAAGAAACCTGTGTTTGTTTACGCCACAGCAGCATGGTGTATTACCTGCAAATTTAATGAGGTAGCCCTAGGATCGGCTGTAATAGAAAAATATATGAAAGACAATGGTATTCATGTACTTGTAGCAGATTGGACAAATAATGACCCGGAGGTCACAGACTTCCTGCATCAATTTGGGCGAAATGGAGTGCCGCTTTATGTGTTTTTCTCGAAAAATGGAGAAAAGCCCGTGATTTTGCCTCAATTACTTACAACGGGGAATATTCTCTCTCATCTTAAGGAAAAGTAAACCCCGTTAAAACGCTTTAACCTTCTCTATAAATGAAACAAGAGATTGGATGACCTCTTCAACGGATAAGGTATTAATGTCATTTGCACTAAGGTGATGATAAAGTGGTCCTCTTGCCCCTACTTGCTCTGCGGGGGGAGCCTTTGTTGAGAAAAGAACAAAGACAGGGCAAAGACTTGCTGCGGCCATATGGATGGGCCCTGTATCATTACCCACAGCAAAAAAAGCATGGGTGGCGAGATCAATCACGTTTTCAAAAGATGTTTTGCCAGTGAGGTCATGAACCTTGTCATTTATACGTAGAGGGCTATGATCATCCCCTGGACCACCCACAATAACAACATTATAGCCTTTTTTTGTGAGCCACTCTGTAAGTTCTTTATAAGCAGCAAGGGGCCATTTTTTAGCCCCATCAAAGGCGTTGGATGCACTCGGCACAAGAAGAACGTAAGGACTCCTTAATTCTGGTACTGTGATTTTTCGTCCAAGGCGTTGAATATTAAGAGGATCTATACTATAAATACCAACTTTTCCAAGGAGGCGATCAAAACGTTCTTTGGGATGTTTTTTAAAATACTCTTGTTCCAAATAATAGGGACTCGCTGCTAGGTGCCCTACCCATTCAAAGGGCATTTTTGCGATTATTTTAAAGACATAATAATACATCTTTGTGCGGTTCACCATTTGGAGATCGTACACCCTTGAAAATGAGTGAGCCCTAAACCAAGACAGCAAAAGCTTCCAGGACCTTATATCAAAAAAGGAAAAACGGGGCAGTGCAAATACTTCATCAAAATAACCAAGCGTCTTTGCAAAGACTTCAAAAGAAGGCGTTGTAAGGAGAACGATGTGATCCTTTGGATGGTGGCGACGAATGGCATCAAAGGCTGCATCCGCCAAAATGAAATCACCAAGGGCGCCAAGTTTAATAATGAGTATGGTTTCTTTCACAGCAGGCTTTCATACAGTTCAATGGTTTTTTGATGCATGGTGTTGGATGAAAAATGCTGTTCGATATGATCTCTGCCCCTTTTATACAAGGAATTTTTACTTTCATCATCCAAATTCAAGCAATAGATCATCATAAGCGCTAGTTTTTTATAATCCCCCGGCGGCACAAGAAAACCTGTTTTTGTATCGATGCAGATTTCGGGGTTCGCGCCAATAGCTGTTGCGATGAGAAGACATTTCATAGCAAGAGCCTCAAGGCTAATACGGCCAAGGGCTTCCGGTACAACAGAGGTCATGAGAGCAATGGATGCTTTCTCATAGTAAGGGCGAAGGTCAGAGGTGGGAGGTATAAAAATAACATGATTATTGAGGTGACGCTTCTCAATGAGAGTATCAATCTCTTTTATATAGTTGGGTTTTCCTGTTTGGATAAGCATGAGCTTTACATTGGGGTGGGTTTTTATCACTTCTGCTAAAGCTTTCAGGGCAATATGAATGCCCTTAATGGGAGAAAGGCGGGAGGGAAGAAAAATGACAGGATTTTTTGTATCTGTTGTTGAGGTATAAAAATCTGTGTCGATACCCTCATAAATGAGTTGCACATTGGCCCAGGGATAGTTTTTCAATACATGATTTT
Organism: Alphaproteobacteria bacterium; assembly: GCA_019745755.1. Taxonomy (GTDB): domain Bacteria; phylum Pseudomonadota; class Alphaproteobacteria; order Paracaedibacterales; family JAKBAR01; genus JAKBAR01. The sequence goes on along the minus strand of JAIESS010000216.1, from coordinate 2,323 downwards.
GAATAAAATCTGAAATGGCAATGACGCGGTGGCCCCGTGCCATAACGGAATTGTAGAGCTTTTTAATAAAGGACTTGCCCTTATAGGCCGCATGATATGTTGTCACAAAAATCGCGCCCGTCATTTTACACGCAAGCCATGCACTCCAAGCGGGAGCACGAGAACGGGCATGGACAATATTGATACCATGACTACGAATCATTTTCCTGAGGATGAATGCGTTTTGCATCATCCTCAAAGGATTTTTGGAATGAAGGGGGGCTGTGATGTGTATGAAATGATGGGGCTTATCTAAGAGTTCACCACCATTACTGGCGACGTAGGTTTTTGTCTTATAAGTAGATACAAGAGCTTCGGCCATATCAAAGGTTGCATGCTCAACGCCCCCTTGATTCATTTTGGGCAGTACTTGAAGAGCAATGGGCGTTTTCATAGAGCTTTTCATAGATAGTGCGACACATTGGGTGAATGGTCGCACTATAGCTTATTTTAGGAAAGTAGAGTAGGAGAGCATTGGTTTTTTTCTGCTCTTTATAAATTAATCACTCCATTCCTCATCACTCTCGTCATCATCCTTAGCGTCTTCTTTCATAGCGAATCGGTGTTTCACCATAGCATCAGCAAGAATCTCTGCGAGAGACTTTTCCTGTTCCGGAACATTTGATTGTGCTGTTTTTGGAGGAGGTGTCTGTGATGCGCTTCTTAGTCCAGCCTTCTTTTCTGTTAAAGCATCACCCAAACTACCAAGATCTGGTCGGTTAACAACTGTTGTATTTTGCGGTGTTTTTTTCACAGAAGAAGTCGTTGCCTTCTTAATAGCACTTATTCCTCCTTTTGGCATTGAAGGTGGTGGCGGTGGAGGAGTCTTTCCTTTTTTCATCGGCCCAGAACCATCGTCTGTGGATGATGTTGGTTGTGGACCACCTGTTGTTGATATAGGTTGCTGTGTAATTGTGAGTTGTTTTTGTGGAGATGGCTGCTGTGTCATTATAGGTTGTTCTGACATGTAGGTTTGTGTTGGCTCTGTCCATAAAACACTTCTCATGGCACTATTCCATTTCTGAAGACTTTCTTCTGTTAATTCAGTGTCGAGTAAATCTCTTACCTTCTGATTTTTTAACCATGGCTCAACTTTGCAATAGTGATAATGTGCTGGTTGGTTTGTTGTTCTTAGTGTATCTTTTGATCCCCCAGCTTTTTTTAAAATAAGCTCACAGCCTGATTCCGTCTTTTTAATATACTTTGTGAGCATACTCTTGATCGCGATGGAGTCAGAATCACTTGGCGCTTGTCCTCCATATTCATAGGACCATAAGGACAACAGTGTGATGGAAAAAGCACCCAAACGATGACGAAGATCATTTTGTAAATCTTGGTCCGTCATATATATTCCGTCTTGACTGTTTTTCTCAATATCACCAAAGAAGTATTCTAAATTATTTTGTATGGCATGGATAAAGACATGTTTTGACTTAGGGACAGTTCCTCCCGATGACATTTCATTATAGGCAAGGGTATAGGACGCTGTGCCAAGGAGATTAAGGGATGTAATGAGCATGGCATAATCATCGTCATCGTATTTGAAAGAGCGGTTTAGATCAATGCCATCATATTTTCCAAGGATAATTTGTCGCATAAGCGCTGATAGGCTTGGCATTGGAATATAATTTTTCTCAATCCAAAAAGAACGAAGGACCCTGTTTAGAATATCTAAACTGACAAACCAGGGCCGTTTGTTGAGATGATCTGCCCAATCTGCCAGACCCCCAGCATCAGTTGGGAAAATCTGGTTTAAGAGAAGATAAAAGGATACGCCTCCTATGTGTATATAGGTATGAGGGTGTTTTGTCTTAACTGTCTCCATACCCTGAATGCCAGAAGTTAAGCTCTGCTTGAGGGAGTCTGTAAACATATGATGAGGTGCGGGGATTTTCTTTCCTGTTGTTGAGCTAGACTTCACTTTATGAAACTGCCCCATTCCCTCGGGCATTTTTGCGGGAAGAAGATGAAAAAATTGATTCAATTCGATCAAAGTCATTGAAGAGAGAGACTTTAGAAATCCTCCTCGCCCTATTTTATAAAACCTGCCTGGGTTGGCAAGAAAATAAACCCCGCGAAGATATTCATTGATAGCAAGGTCAATAAGAGAAGCTTCTTTTGGAAGAAGGCCATTTTTGGCTTTCACCGTAACAAGTTCAAGGATTTCTTGGCCCAGCTTGTCGCACATTTTTTTGAAATTGGATGTCCCAGGTTTGGTAATATCCCAAAATTGAGCAAGACTATTTTGAATTTGTTTCTCCTCCTGAGGAGATATCTGTGCAGT
>JAIESS010000020.1 GCA_019745755.1 Alphaproteobacteria bacterium | reverse complement strand
GGCCTCACCACTGATGGCATTGACAACCCATCCATTAGCAAGGGTTAACTCAATGGGAAGATTTTGTGCCATAATAAGTTCTGCGAGAGCCATTTGAGAGAGGGCGCCTCCCTTATCCATATACATATCAGCAGCGTCAGGTTTAAGGTTGTATCCACCCGTATCAAAGCAAACACCCTTACCACCAAGAAGGATTTTAATTTTAGCCTCGATACCATGGGGTTTCCAATGGAGTACTGTGACATTGGGTGGATATTCCGAGGATCCCTTGCCAACTTGGTGAACAAGGTTATATTGTTCCTCGAGCGCTTTTCCTGTAATTGTCTTAACCACAGCGTTATATTTTCCGCCAAGTTCATGCATTAGTGTGGCACCAACGGCCGGTGAGAATTGATTCGTGTGTGTGACAAACTCATTTCGGAATTTAACTTCGGTTTCAGCCTTCAAACGAACGGTGTCCATTTCTTTTTGAAGGTGGGCTGGCACAACGAGGGATGGAGTGTCTGTATCGGGTGTCCATGTTGATTTGCTGAATTGAGTATCATAACCGGACAAGGCCCACTCGTGCAGGTCTTCACGGGTGATGAATGCTTGATCCGTATCCACAAGAGCATAGGTGGATTGATCCGGTAATTTTGTGCGAAGTTTTGACCAAAAGGTCGATGGAACACGGGGTTGATTTTCTTTTTCAATACCACGTACGGCAATATAGGTGCCATTTATTTTAACATAGCCTTTTTTCTTGAGCTTATGATTGAGAGATTCTTTGTTATCCTGAGAGGACACAAGATTATCAAATTCTTGTTGTCCCATAATACGCAGGCTTTTTGCGCTTTCTATGTCTTCGGAAACAAGACCGTAATTGTGGGGGCGGACTTTGCGGTACTGTTGAATTCTATGAAAGAGTTTGACGTCGCGTTCTGATCCAATGCAGTACTCTGATGTGTCGGAGGATGACGCTATTAAGGATGACGTTTCATCAGCAGCGTGAATTTGTGACAGCCCTGTTGTTCCAAGAAACAAGCAGCATAGAAGGGTAACTTTCTTCATACAAAAATCCTTAGTTGAGGTTAGAACCAAGGCAAAAATAAAACATTTTATTAAAATTGTATATAGATTATGTAGGGGATCAAATTTTATAAAGCAACCGCAAAATACTAAGCGTGAGCTTAGTATTGAAGTGACCACCAAATTTTCATTGTATGATATCCGGATGATGTCGTGCGTCATAATATTGATTGGAGATATAACCATTCCCTTGAGCTAACTTCTTGAAAAGACACACAAAGATTGATAATGCTTGTGTTCGCTTATAACGACACCAAGTAATCTCAGATTTTAGAGTCTGGGAGAGTATAAATTCTATTAGATTATGTCGTGTGGAAGATGACGTTGACACCGTATAAACGGACTCCGTGTTGTTACCATCTTCACTGAGGCTTACTTACCACTAGAGATAGATATCACTGGGGTGGTTAAGAAAAGGTAAAGAAATCATCAGCACACAAGAAAAATCACAAAAACATGTAAAAAATCGTGTAAAGTGGTGGCAAAATAGATAAATTACAGAAACCCTTTTATGTTCATTGATAGTCATTGCCATTTAAATTTTCCTGAGTTTAAGGATGACTTGGAGCAGGCTCTAAAGCGCGCCAATGATCTTGGGGTACAGGGTTTTTTGACTATTAATACACGGTTGAGCGAGTCCATCGATCTTCAGAGAATTGCAGATACCTACCCCAACGTGGCGTGTACTGTGGGTGTTCATCCTCACGATGCAAAAGACTATGATAATGCAACATTAAAGGACGAAATTCTAGGTCTTGCAAAGCACCCCAAAGTTGTTGGGATTGGGGAAACGGGACTCGATTATTTCTATGAACATAGCCCAAGAGAACCGCAGATAATGTCCTTTCATCGTCATATTGAAGTGGCTTCTGACCGTAATCTGCCCCTTGTAATTCATACGCGGGATGCAGACGCGGATACTATTGCTGTTTTGGATGATCACCGCGATAATGCAAAGGGTGTTTTTCATTGCTTTAGTGGCACGCTTAATCTATGTAAAAAGGCCCTCGATCGCGGCTTTTACATTTCCATTTCTGGTATCGTCACATTTAAAAAGGCTGAAAATGTTCATGCTGTTGCGAAGTATGCACCCCTGGACCGGTTGCTTGTGGAGACAGATGCCCCCTATCTTGCTCCTATTCCTCATAGGGGTAAGCGTAATGAACCTGCGTTTGTTGTGCATACAGCAGAATATATAGCGGAGCTCCGTGGCATACCCCTTCCAGCACTTGCTGAAGCAACGACTGCGAATTTCTTTAACCTTTTCACAAAAACAAAAGAGTTTTTTGCATGACAAACCATTCTTCCATGAACATTCATATTCTTGGCTGTGGATCATCGGGTGGGGTGCCTCTTATTTCTGGCAATTGGGGGGCATGTAACCCAACTAATCCTAAAAATTATCGCACGCGGGCCTCTATCCTTGTTCAAATTGATGGAAAAAATATCCTCATCGACACATCGCCGGACCTACGAACCCAGCTCCTTCGAGCAAATATTTCAACCATTGATGCTGTCCTTCTTACGCATGCTCACGCTGATCATTGCCACGGCTTAGATGAGTTGCGTCAGATTTTCTTTCATCAGGGTAAAAAAATTCCTCTCTACGCCGATAGTGTGACCCTTGATAAGGTTCAGACGATGTTTTCTTACATGTTCTTTACGCCGGATAGTTTTTATCCCGACTACCTTGTTGGTCACGCTATTGAAGCTAATGATTTTTCCGTGGAGGGCATCCCTGTCACCATGTTTCATCAGCTGCATGGCCATCAGCGCAGCTCTGGTTTTCGGATTGGCGGCATGGCCTATTCAACGGATGTGAAATATTTTCCCAAAGAATCAGAGAAATCGCTGCATAACCTTGATCTATGGATTGTAGATTGTTTGCGTTATGAAGAGCATCAAACCCATGCGCATTTTGACCTTACTCTGAGCTGGGTGAAAACTTTTAAGCCCAAACGGACAATTCTTACGCATATGTGTGAACGTTTAGATTATGATGATCTTTTAGCGCGATGCCCCTCCAACGTGATCCCGGCTTTTGATGGGATGGTTGTAGAGGTTTAATAAGAGATGATGGTATTTAATCTGCACGGCTGCGTCTAAGTACAATTTTGTTTGAAATCAACCGCTTACCCTAACATTTTCCTTGTAAAACAGCCCCAACATCGTCTATATATGTCTATAAAATCTTACCGGAGAACAAAAAATATGGCACTTAAAATTCGCCTAGCACGTGGTGGCTCTAAGAAGCGCCCTTTTTATCGTATCGTTGTGGCTGAAGCGTCAGCACCACGCGACGGTCGCTTTATCGAACGCGTTGGATCTTACAATCCTATCCTTCCCTCTGATCACGCTGATCGTATCGTTCTTGATGCAGAGCGCTTGAAATATTGGGTAAGCGTAGGCGCACAACCAACGGATCGTGTTGGCCATTTCATGGGTAAAGCTGGCATTATTCCTATGCCGACTTATACAGCAAGCCCACAAAAGTCCCAACCAAAGAAAAAAGCCCAAGAACGCATGAAAGCCGAAGCCGAAGCGGCGGCTGCAGCGGCAGAAGCTTAAACGTTATCTGTGGATAAAAAAATCCATATGGCAACCATCGGCGCACCCTTCGGGGTGCGCGGCTGTTTTCGCCTCAAAACACGCACCGAACATCCTGAAAATGCCCTTTCTTACGGACCCCTCACCGATGCATCAGGAAAGTTTTATCAGTTTAAGCTTGTCCGCATCGAAGATGTTCATACGCTTGTCGTGAGTGAGGCTAATACACCGGATCGAACTGCAGCCGAAGGTCTTCGTGGCATTAAACTATTTACCGACCAACAGGCTTTGCCCGAAATCAACACAGATACAGATGATGACGCACTGTATTGCGGCGACCTGATTGGTTTAGAAGCAAGAGATGCAGATGGCAATATTGTGGGCACTGTGGAGAATGTCGAAAATTATGGTGCCAGTGATATCCTTATTATCAAAACAGCTGAGGGCCTTAAGCAAATCGCGTTTATTCTTGATAGTGTCCTTGATATAAACATTGAAAAAGAATACCTTGTCATCGTCAAAGACCATCTTATATAAAGCATTTTTTAATCGTTTTATTCAATAGATTCTTTTTTCTTCATTATGTATGGTCAGGCTGAATAATAATAAATAAAAAAGGTAACTTTATTATGCGCGCACTTCACAAATTTTTTCTTTTTTCTACCATTGCTTTGGCGCCCATCCATAGTTATGGTGCGGAGAGACAGCCCCAAGGTCAAGAGGACGAATCAATACACACAACACTTAAAGGAATGAAATCCTCCTTCGCAATAATTATGCAGCAGACGAGCATAATGAGCACAAAGCTTCACGATCTTGAAAAAAAGATGGGAGATTTAGACGTGCGTATGAGTGCGCTGGAAAAGGCACAATCTTTATCCACCGTGCCATCTCCTGTGAGCGAAAGCTCCGTGATGCCTATCACCCCCTCATTGCTTACCAATACACCAACACCCTCCCTTATAGAAAATTGCCCTAAACATTACACAGACAAGGTATCGCGAGAAGGTAAAAATGCTGCAGTCAAAGGAAACCTTCAAGAATTTTATCCTGAAGGATATCCTGCACTTACGTTAGGTGATTTTACGTCAAACATTGACGTTGATGCCATTGATCCGAGCTATATTACAAAGAAAAAACCGAATAGAAATCAAGCTGGGGGCCATTGTGAGTATATTTTGACCCTCCCACAAGGAAGATTTCTTTTTGATTCCTCCATTTTTATTAGAGAATCAAAAGGTACTCCCCAAGACTCTGAGGGATTTAAGCAATGGGTGAACAACCGTCTCAAAGATTTCGCACAAAAACAACCACAGCCTTTGATCAAGAGTGAAATAAAGAAAACTCATGTTATGTATATTTATGAGGATGATGATATAGCTTTCAACTTTTTACTTCTTCCTCCTGCAGGGGCTAAGGTAAATTAAAACTGATTTCAACGTGTAAATAAGAGGGGGCTCTTTGCTCTCCCTTCTAAAAATGTGTATATATAATTTAGCTCTATTAACTTGCTCCTCTCGATGACCTTTCACGCCATTGCCCTCACCCTTTTTCCTGAAATGTTCCCGGGTTTTCTTGGGCACTCTATCGCAGGAAAAGCCCTTTTAGAAGGAAAATGGAGCATAGATACAATCCAAATCCGTGACTTTGGGATATCAAAGCACAAAAATGTGGATGATACATCGTATGGCGGGGGGCCTGGCATGGTGATGCGCGCGGATGTTCTTGATGGAGCATTACAACGGGCGCATGCTATGGCTCCCAACAATAAAATGATTTATTTAAGCCCCAGGGGCACCCCCTTTACACAAGAAATATCCAAGGAATTTGCGGCTTTGCCGGGGCTTACCATGTTGTGTGGACGTTTTGAAGCTATTGATGAGCGTATTATTGAAAAATGGGGGCTTGCAGAAATCAGTATAGGTGATTATATTTTATCTGGTGGGGAAGTTGCGGCGTTAACTGTCCTTGATTCTGTTGTGCGTATTTTACCAAGTGTTATGGGCAATGCAGAATCCGATGATTTTGAAAGCTTTTCCAAGGGATTGCTTGAATACCCGCACTATACAAGACCCCACTCTTGGGAGAATAAGATCGTGCCTGATATACTGCTTTCAGGCGATCATACAAAAATCGCCACATGGCGCCAAGAGCAAGCAGAAAGGATAACCAAGGAGCGACGTCCTGATTTAT
>JAIESS010000158.1 GCA_019745755.1 Alphaproteobacteria bacterium | reverse complement strand
TCATATTCTTTGAAAAATGTGATAATGCTACTGTTATTTTCTAAAGCATCGTAGGTAAAGATTGATGGTGGCTTTTCCCCTCTAAAAAGTCTACAACTAATTCATAGATTTACCCCCATTTTAAGCTTGGATACGATTTTTGATGCACGATAATATCGTGATTCGTGGCGCACGCGAACATAACCTTAAAAACATCAACCTCACCATTCCACGCGATAAATTTGTGGTGATTACAGGGCTTAGCGGCTCGGGAAAGTCATCCTTAGCCTTTGATACATTATACGCCGAGGGACAACGCCGCTACGTTGAAAGTTTGTCTGCCTATGCACGACAATTCCTTGGGTTGATGCAAAAACCCGATGTGGAAAGCATTGATGGATTGAGCCCTGCCATTGCTATTGAACAAAAGACAACATCCAAAAACCCCCGTTCTACTGTGGGAACTGTGACGGAAATTTATGACTACTTGCGCCTGCTTTTTGCGCGTATTGGGGTGCCCCATTCACCCGCAACAGGTTTTCCCATCGAAGCTCAAACCATTAGCCAGATGGTGGACAGGCTCTTGGCTTTTCCTGAAAAAACCCGTGTAATTCTCCTGTCTCCCATTGCCCAAGGTCGCAAGGGGGAATATAAAAAGGAATTTCTCGACCTGCGTCAAAAGGGTTTTACACGTGTCAAAGTCAATGGAGAGCTTTTTGAGATCGACGATGTACCGGCCCTTGATAAAAATAAAAAGCATACCATTGACGTGGTCATTGACCGCCTTGTGATTCAAGACGATGTACAATCCCGCCTTGCTGAATCCATTGAAACCGCCCTTAAGATCAGCGATGGCCTGCTTATTGTGGAAAATATCACAACAAAAGAAACCATGACGCTTTCCAGCAAGTTTGCTTGTCCTGTGTCAGGATTTAGTATTCAAGAAATTGAGCCACGCCTGTTCTCCTTTAATAGTCCTTTTGGCGCCTGCCCCACGTGTGACGGCCTTGGTGTGGAAATGCAATTTACAGAAAATCGTATTATCCCTCACCCCCATCTAACGCTACGAGAAGGGGCCATTGCGCCATGGGCACGTAGTGAAGCAGGTAAGAAAAAAACGGCGCCCTACGAATACTATATGAGCGTTTTGGAATCCCTTTCACGGGTGAAAAATTTCTCCCTTAATGTGTCGTATAGTGACCTTCATGATCATATAAAAAGCCTTCTCCTCCATGGCTCTGGCAAGGAAATTATTCCCATTACCTTTGATGACGGCTTTCGTAAATACACCACACAAAAACCCTTTGAGGGCGTCATTCCCCACCTGGAGCGTAAGTATAAGGATACGGATAACGATAATACACGGGGTGAGTTGGAACAATTTCAAAGTACGTCGCCATGCCGCACCTGTGCAGGGCATCGCCTGAAACCTGAAGCGCTCGCCGTGAAGATCGATGGGAAACATATTGGCGATATTACCAGTATGCCCATTGAGAATTCCTATGCATGGTTCAAGGATGTAACGCTGACTCAAAAGCAACGTGATATCGGAGAGCGTATTTTGACTGAAATTGAAAGCCGCCTCCATTTTCTTCAAAACGTCGGCCTTGAGTATTTGACCCTCGCACGTTCATCGGGGACCCTTTCTGGTGGGGAGAGCCAACGTATTCGCCTTGCTTCTCAAATTGGATCCGGTCTTACGGGCGTTTTGTATGTTCTGGACGAGCCCTCCATTGGTCTCCACCAACGGGATAATGACCGTCTTATCGGGACACTCAAACATCTGCGTGATCTTGGCAACTCTGTCATTGTGGTGGAGCACGATGCGGATGCTATTAAGGAATGCGACCATGTCATTGATATGGGGCCAGGTGCCGGTATTCACGGTGGTTATATTTTGTTTGAGGGTACGCCGGATGCAATTTTACATGACCCCAAAAGTATTACGGGTGCCTATCTAAGCGGTCGTAAGAATATTCCTTTGCCTGATAAACGCCGTAGCGCAAAACAAGGACAATACCTGAGCATAAAGGGAGCCACCGTTAACAATCTTCAAAATGTTAGCGCGAGTGTTCCTCTTGGTACTTTTACCTGCGTCACGGGTGTTTCGGGTGGCGGCAAATCCTCCCTTGTCATAGAAACCCTGTACAAGGCCCTTGCACGTCATTTTTTTGAAGCACGAAGCCTTCCCGGAGCTTATGAGAAGATTGAGGGCATTGAATATATTGATAAAGTCATCGACATTGACCAATCCCCCATTGGCCGCACACCGCGATCCAACCCTGTAACCTACATTGATTGCTTTTCCAAGATTCGTGATTGGTTTGCGGGCCTTCCCTTGGCTAAAACTCGCGGTTATATGCCGGGGCGTTTTTCCTTTAACGTGCGCGGCGGTCGCTGCGAGGCCTGCGAAGGGGACGGTGTCCTCAAGATTGAGATGCACTTTTTACCCGATGTTTATGTGCAGTGTGATCAGTGCAAGGGGAAACGTTATAACCGTGAAACGCTGGAAGTTACCTTTAAGGATAAATCCATCGCAGATATTTTGGACATGACCGTGGACGAGGCACTCTCCTTCTTTAAGGATCACCCCAGCATTCGCGATAAGCTTCAAACCCTACAAGAAGTTGGCCTTGGCTATATTCATTTAGGGCAACAAGCAACAACCCTATCAGGGGGAGAGGCCCAACGTATTAAATTGGCCAAGGAGCTTTCTAAACGCGCCACGGGTAAGACGTTTTATATTTTGGATGAACCCACGACGGGGCTTCACTTCCAAGACATTCACAAGCTCCTCGATGTGCTTCACCGCCTTGTAGAGCAAGGGAATACTGTCCTTGTCATTGAGCATAATTTGGATGTCATCAAAACCGCTGACTATATCATTGACATCGGCCCTGAGGGCGGCCACAAGGGCGGCCGCGTGGTTGCCACGGGCACCCCTGAGGATATTGTCAAGGTCAAAGCCAGCCACACAGGGCGTTATTTGAAGAGTTATCTACCATTATGACTTATCTATTTTCTTAACGTCTCCTGGTTTTACTAATTTTTGGGCTTTTTTAAACGCTTTAGCTCCTATACCTTGTATTTTCGCACCTTGTTGTGAAGAGTGTTGAGACAACGTTTTAGGTGCGACATAGTTTTTGTACTCCATCGCACTTGTATCAATTGCAATGGTCGATTTTTTGTACCCAAGGGATGGATCAAGCGCAGCAACTTTAACCGTCCCCTCCCCTAAGCCGTACTTCTTCTCAATACAGCCAACAAGCATTGGCAATTGAATTCCTGATTCTGAAAGCGCCATAAGCCCATCGGATTCTTTATGGAGGGTCTTTGTCCGTTTATCATACCTGAAGAGGATTTTATCAACATAAAAATGGGAGTACAAAACGTCAGGCAAGTCATTAAATTTTTGACCAAAGGAATCACCATAGTTTTTGTACATAAGATCACTTTTTTCAATCATATAATATTCATTGTTTGCAAAAAAATCACCATCGGACCGTGTATCTACAAAATTCCTTAGCGCTGCTGCTGATGTGAGGTAAGAAATTTTAGCCGTTTTTTCTTGGCCTAGATCAAATTTCATATCCCATTCCCAGTCGCGAGTAGGTGAATTAGGAATATATTTTTTCTCTTCTTTAACAATCAAAGGAATATAAGGAACATTTGTGTTCTTACCTAGGACACTTTGAATATCATCTTTAAGAGCCGTACTTTCTCGGAATTCTTTTAATTCTTTTTCCGCTTGGGTAACATTCCAGTTTAATTGACCATTACTTTGATCTTTCCTGAGAGCCTCTTTTGCACGCAACACCTCATCTTTCAAAATTTTCACAATGGGAAATAATGTCTCAAAATTTGCATCAGAAAGCTTTGTAAAAGCCTCTCCTGTGCCTATTTTATTAAGATCCATCACGCCCATTTGATCAAAATAAGTGTTATTATACCCAGGTGGTATAGTCCCTTCTAATATAAGAGGTGCAGCCCCTACAAGGTTTTGATTGCTCACGAGTTGCCTGAAAAATTCATCACTTAAATCATGAATATTCGTTTTTTCATCCTCTTGGATCAAAAGATCAATAGGGTAAAGATACCCACGACACGTATCAAGATAGTTTTCAAGATTTTCTATTTTATATTGTGCATCTTGACTTAATGGCGCAGAAGAAAGAACAAGGAGCTTACCAAATGATGATTTCCCTCCTGTGTCACTGGAAGGGACAATAACCTGTGCATTAGGATGGATATACCCTAAAAGATGAAAATTTCCATTATCAAAAAAGGAGAAGTAATATGAAATATAATCTTTATACTTATTCAGGAGGAAGCTTTGCGCTTTTACTGGATCGGCTGTGGGCGAGACATAGACTATACCAACAGAACCTTCACCATTAACAAGGGGATGCGGATCATTCTGCCTCTTATATGTCTCAATTGTAGAAATTTTATCCTCACCATCAAAATTTACCCATAACACTTTGTTTTGAAAGGTGAGAGTTTCGTGCTTGTCATCAATTACTGTTTTTTCGTCTAGAATATCAACAGGGAAAACGCGTTTATCTTCTTCACCGCTAGCCTTTATTGTTACAATTCCACTTTTTTTTGTGACATCATCAATTTTTTTTATGAAATTCTCAAAATATTTTTAATCAAAACATCCAATCTCTGGATAATTCCGTGAGAGATGTTCTGCGGTTGACAAATATGATCCCCGTCCTGCTATATTGTCTCGAATATATCCATCAGAAAAGTAAAGGGCAATAGCATATAAAAGTCGGCAATGTTCCTTAAATTTAGGGTCTTGCTCTACAAAATGTGGGTAATTCAGAAAATAATTTTCAAAAAGAAAGTTCCCCTTAAAATCACGCATGACCTTATACATACCACGTAGTATCCATTCCAGTTCTTCCTCCGTTGGGCCACGTTTGGGATCAAATAAGTGACGAATTCTATTGGACATTTCCTCCGCTGTTAAAAGGGCAAGAATGTCATAGTTATCCCTTGTTGTATCACCATACTGGACAAGATTTTTGAGTGTTGCTAAGAACGTTTCGGTGGCTTGTTGATTACCTAAAAATTCATCACTATCATCCATCGCCATGGATGGTTGTACCGCACAAACACTCAATCCAAGTAGAAGGGTTAATTTTAAGAGATTCATAAATCGACTCCAAAGACATAATATTTGATATGTCTTCAGGGTACAGTTACTAAGTTAATAAAGTATTAAAATTCTACCTAAAGGGTGGCTCATCAAAACCACGAAGTTTGCGGGAGTGGAGCTGGTCCACGCCCTTTTCGCACAAAATACGACACGATAAACCAACCTTTAAGGCTGGCTTACCCATGGTGTATAGAAAAATAGGCATTGCTAATTTTTAAATTAGCAATGCCTATAATTGTTATGTTAAGACATTTTTGTAAAATACATTTCTATCCACAAAGGGATCCAGGTCACATCTGAGGCCATTGGGGGAGTGGGGTCCTTACTAAAGGTCGCAAAGAATTTCAAATCATTTAAGAGAGAGAGAGAGTATCCCCTCCCTCTTTACACCGTTTTACGCCGTGGCCGTAGCAAATTCTATGTTTTTACCTGGATGCTTACCCTTTAACAACCTATGAAAGCCATCGAGTAGGTAAACCATATCAGG
>JAIESS010000145.1 GCA_019745755.1 Alphaproteobacteria bacterium | reverse complement strand
CGCCTCGATGATGCGCGCTTTTTTTATGAGCATGATCTTAAAATACCACTACAAGATTTGACACAAAAGCTTGAAATAATCATCTTTCATGAAAAACTTGTAACCCTTGGCGATAAGCTGCGTCGTATGCATACAGGTGCTTCTTTGGGAGTTTCAGGTGGTTACGCACATATCCTCGGCATTAAAGAACCTGCACATCTTACTCGGGCCATTAATCTTTGTAAGTCTGATCTATTAACCCAAATGGTAGGGGAATTTGCAGAGCTTCAAGGTGTTATGGGCGAAATTTATGCTCTTAAGCAGGGAGAAAGTGGTGATGTTGCAGTGGCCCTGCGCGAGTATTACCAACCGAACGGGCCATCAGATGCTGTTCCAACACGTCCTGTTAGCATTGCCCTCGCGCTTCTCGATAAGATAGACACACTTGTTGGTTTTGTAGGGCATGGTATTTTGCCGACGGGATCCAAAGACCCTTTTGCCCTTCGTCGTGCGGCCCTTGGTGTTCTTCGTATTATTTTGGAGAATAGGCTGTCTCTTGGCCTTCTTGGTTTTTTAAAGGCAACAGCCAATGCATATTTGAGCAATCATCAAAATCTTCAGGCCTCTGTTGCCGAGGATCTCCTCGCATTCTTTCATACACGCTTTCAGTTTTTCCTAAAAGATCAAGGCTTTAGTCATGATATTATCCAAGCATGCCTTCCCAAAGCCGGCGAAGATCTCGTTCTTGTCCCTATTGCTAATAAAGTAGCGGCCTTGCATAGCCTTGTTGAAACGGCGGATGGCAAAGCCCTCCTCGCCGGCTTCAAGCGTGCGTGCAATATCTTTGATGCAGAAAGCCGTAAAGACGGCAAAAGTACTTACGCTTTTAATGAGACACTCTTGACAGAGATCGAAGAGAAAGCTCTTTTTGACGCACTAACACAAATAGAAAAGGTATGGCCCTCAACGCCACTCGATACGGATCAGTGCAAGCTCCTTGCCTCATTAAGGGATCCTATTGATGCTTTTTTTGAGGCGATCATGGTTAATGATAGTAACCCAGCAATCCGCGAAAATCGCCTGGGCCTTCTTCAGCGCATTATTGCTTTCTTCATGACCTTTGCTAATTTTAAAGTGATGGAGTAAAAAAGTTCCCCTTACCTTAAGCACTCATTTTATTATCAGAGTCTTTCAGTTTGGGGTGCTTTCCTTATTAAAATCGTCCTTTATTTATCGTATTCTGTATGATGACGAAAAAATTTATGAGTGTAGGTTCTTAAAAAACTCGTAATAAAATGTTTTTTTAAGGCAGCTTTTTAGATCGATACAGAGAATTGAATACCCCAAAAAGTGTTTGAATTTCTTGCTCTGTTAGATCCATGCGAAAGAAAAAGTTTGCAAGATTTTGCTGCATTAAAGGTTTTTTAGCATCAACACGCCAATACGCTACCTCATCAAGCAGATGAATGAGATGATTAAAAAGAGCCTGTTTTTGATCACAGGAAGCAGATTTTGTCGACCCCATATGCATTATATGCGGGACAGGCTGAGAGTCTGCCTTAAATCTTTCATACGCTATGATGCCCACCGCATGACTCAAATTCATGGAAGAAAACGAAGGATTCACGGGGATTTGGATTGTAGCACGGCAATAACTCATGTCTTCTTGACTAAGGCCTGTTCGTTCACATCCAAAAAGCACGCCTATCTTTGCTATCGCGTCAAACCGCATCATATCAGAAAAGGCTTTTTCTGGCCCCATATAATGACGAATTCCTTGACGCTCATCAGCACATGTACCAAAAAGATGCGTTATATCCGTCGTCGCATCCGCGAGAGAATCATAAATACGCGCCTGTTCCAAAATCGTTTCAGCTCCCGCTGCCGTAGCCATGGCTTTGGGATGTATGGGCATAATATGGGGAGTGATAAGACGAAGCTCTCTGAGGGCAAAATTCCCCATAATCCTGGCGACAGCTCCAAGATTTTCAGCTAATTGTGTGGAATGAAGAATAATAATCATTGCTATTTATTGTCACAAAATTCATGTCACTTAAAGCTTTTTCCTCATAAATTAGAAAGACTTTTGGATCTCCGCTTTCACAAGAATAAGAAGCAAAAATTAATACATGCCCCTCATCACTTACCTCTTCATTTTAAAAAAATCCACGAGTAGCTGCGCGCATTCTTTTTCAAAAAATCCACCGTATACATTAATTTTTGAATGGCTAAGGACGCGATGATTGTTATCAATTTGTCCCATTTTAAGATCATAGGCTCCAAAATACACAGTCTCAATACCTGCAAGCTCAATAGCCCCTGCACACATACAACATGGTTCTAGGGTCACATACAAAAGACACCCGCGCAGATGATTTTGCCCTAAAATCTCCAAACCTTTCTCAATCACAAGGCTCTCCGCATGGTTGAGGGGATTTTGAGACTGATGCATTTGATTATGAGCCGTTGCAATAAGTTCATTGTCCTTGACGAGGACAGCGCCCACAGGGACTTCGTTCATATCATAGGCTTTGTGTGCTTCATTTAAAGCAAGAGCCATCCAGTTAGGGCAGAACCATTTTTCACCGCATGGTTTTTCCTTCATCATATTCACGAATTGTTAATAGTTTTTGATTATTTTCATAAGTATAGAGCCCCTATGAACGATAGTACACAACAGATGCACAGCACACAAAAAGATGAGGGTACACGCAGTATGACACGCATTGAGCATGACTCCATGGGAGATATTGAGATTTCTTCTGATGTTTTATGGGGGGCACAGACAGAGAGGTCCAGACGTCTTTTTAAGATTGGGGAGGAAATTATGCCTCACTCCCTTACGCGTGCTATGATCATGATTAAACGTGTGGCTGCCTCTGTGAATGAAAAACTCGGTTGTGTGGATCCTATTATTACGAGGGCTATTATTGCTGCGGCGGATGAACTTTTATCTGAATCTGAAAAATTTCAATGCCAGTTTCCCCTTAAGGTTTGGCAAACGGGTTCTGGCACACAATCTCATATGAACGTGAACGAAGTGATTGCAAATCTTGCAAATCTTCGCCTTGGCTCTGAACTCGGTTCCAAAAGCCCTGTGCATCCCAATGATCATGTGAATTTTGGTCAATCCAGCAATGATTCTTTTCCGACAGCTATGCATATTGCCGCAACGCTTGTGTGTCAGGATCATCTTATTCCAAGCTTAACGCACCTATGGAAGGCCCTTGACCAAAAGGCTAAAGAATTTGCAAATGTGCTTAAAATTGCACGCACCCATCTTCAAGATGCAACGCCCATGACAGCAGGACAGGAATTTTCAGCCTTTGCACGACAAATTGAACTGAGTATTGAGCGTGTTCATTTATGTTTGGATGGCGTATGCGCACTTGCTCAGGGTGGCACAGCTGTTGGTACAGGCCTTAATACGCACAAGGATTTTGCAGCACAGTTTGCTGTGGAGCTCAATAATTACTTTAAAAACAAGTACAACTTTAGAACATCCTCTAACAAATTCGAAGCCCTTTCGACTCACGATGCTATTGTGCAACTCTCTGGTGCACTCAATACCATAGCCGTAAGTTTTATGAAAATCGGTAATGATATTCGTCTTCTTGGATCGGGTCCTCGTGCAGGCCTCAATGAATTACTTCTCCCTGAGAATGAACCAGGATCATCCATTATGCCAGGAAAGGTGAATCCCACTCAGGCTGAAGCCCTTACCATGGTGGCAGCCCAAGTTATGGGCAACCACACAACGATCACTATTGCAGGAAGTCAAGGCCATATGCAGCTCAATGTGTTTAAGCCTGTTATTGCCTATAATATTCTTCAGTCCATTGGCCTTCTTGGCGATGCAGCAAAGAGTTTTGCTGTTAATTGTGTGGAAGGTATTGCTCTTAATGCTGTGCAGTTATCCCATAATGTCGAACATAGTCTCATGGTGGCAACGGCTTTGAACACAGTCATTGGTTATGACAAGGCTGCTAAAGCTGCTAAAAAAGCCAATAAAGAAGGGATATCCCTCAAGGAGGCCGCCCTAGAACTTGGCTTTTTAACAGAGAAAGACTATGACAAACACGTTAAGCCTGGGAAAATGATTAATCCATTCGAATCAATAAACACTTGAAATTTTGTTCATTCTAAGGTTTGTTGCTTTGCTCCGTTAATCTTTCTCTCATCATTGAGCACCACTGGGCTGTTTTCTTGATTTTGGATATTTTGCTAAGATTCCATCCACATTCATGCGTTCAATTGTTTCCAATGTATATGTTTCATGGTTCGAAACATCCTTTATATCAACGCTCTTATCCAAAACATCTTTTTCATACAATGCATGGAGAGCTAAGAGAAATTGATCTGTACTTGGCGTATAATGCCCACTTTGGTTGTTAATGAATATTATTTTACCAGATTTACTTACTTTGATATTTCCACCACATGCAATGGGTTTACCGCCAATTTCTTCCTTTTTAGATTTTATGAAATAGCTATGGAAGTTACCACGTGGATTTTGGCTTTTTTTTCCATATTCGCGCTCAATATAGATGTTTTCATCCTTATCCATAACCCAAATAAAGTCGAGTGTGTCATTTTGGCCTTTCTTCTCTACTTCCGTTGTAAAAACACGGTCTTTCCGATCATATAGAGCCCCATCCCTTATCGTAAGTTTTGTTTTTTCCCTTTTGTCAGGGGTATTATCTTGCGCTTGTTTTTCAGTGCCTTTTAAAAATCGTGGGATTAGATCTCCGATAAGGAGCTTGCCATACACCTCTTTTTTCGAATTTTCGGCCCGCTTAATAGCCCTTAACAGAGATTCCTTTTCTCGTTGAACATCTGCCTCTGATTGAACCAGAGGGGCGCCCATTCCCCGAAATCCAGGTTGCGTTGAGAGTATGAATTGAGAAAATATCACACCCGAATCATGCATAACATTGTATATGCCGAGGGAAGAGGCTCCCTTTCCTTGCCTTTGGATGCGCAGGTGGACTTCCATATCTTCATCGGGGAGAAACCCTAAAGTTGCAAATTGTCCTTTAAATGTAAAACCATTTTTTGTAAAATTAATAAAAGTGTTCTTCGAAAGATAATTTGCATTCTGTGTTGTGAATATACTTTTGTACTCATCCATCGTAATTTCTTGTGGGAGGGAGGAAGCATTACAAAAACACGGAAAGAGGACGATGATAATAAAATAAAGCATTTTTTATTCCTTCATTACATTATAAAGCGTTAATGCTCATGTCAATAATACAAAAAATTCATTAACAGAATGTTAAAAATCAAAGAATTAAAACCATATTGAAAAATTTCATTAATTACAAGCGGATATTAAGGAATAGATAAATGACAGGAAAGCTCGTCGTTGAGACCCTCCGCCGTCGCATTCAATCCGAAGGAGTTATTCCTCTGTGTGAGGTCATGGCACTGTCCAATGATTATTATTACAACCATCAAATTGTTTTTGGGCCCAGCGGAGATTTTATTACAGCACCAGAAATCTCTCAGATTTTTGGTGAGATGGTGGGGCTTTGGGTCCTAGGACAAGCACATCGCCTCGGCATAAAGACACCATCTCTTATCGAACTTGGCCCAGGTCGTGGGACGT
>JAIESS010000052.1 GCA_019745755.1 Alphaproteobacteria bacterium | reverse complement strand
GGTGATTCTCAAAATATTCACGAAATTCAGGTCCAACCTCATAGGATTCCTGATGAATGCATGGGCCAATGGCGGCGATAATATCTGTGGCACCTTTTTCACGCATGAGTGCTATGGTATTTTCAATAATTCCATCAAAAGTCCCCCGCCATCCTGAGTGAACAGCGCCGATAATGGGTTTTTGCTTGTCAGCCAACAAGATGGGAACACAATCTGCTGTAATAATACCAAGGACAAGGCCCGGTGTTGTTGTCACCATGGCATCCGCACTCGGCGAGTGATCCAAAGGTTTATCAATAAAGAGAACGTTATTCGTATGTTTTTGGTCAAGGCCTATCCATGTCCTGCCACCTAAGAAATTTGTAATGCGCCGCCTATTTTTATGGACATGTGCCGGATTATCATCCCTTCCTTTGCAATTCAGGCTTGCAAAATAACCCTCACTTACACCGCCATGACGAGTAAAAAAACCATGCCGCAGCGAAGGAATCTGTGTTAGAGAGGAGGCATAAAAAGGTGAGAGCATCGGTGTGATAGTGCGACTATAGGTATATGACCTTACTATACACTGAAACTGAGGCGTCATAAAAATAACTCTTTAACATATTTTTAATATTTAGCTGATTAACTTATTGGATGGAGACATTTTTAGATTTTACTCATGAAAAATAATTTTTTTATAATACTACTTCTGAGTAGTCTTAATTTTTCGGTTCAATCTAATGAACCAAAAACTCACAAGAAAAACGAATCTCAAGAGAAAATGCCTGTATTGATTACCAAAGGTTATAGAATTTTATCTAAAAAAAATACATCGTCACCTAACAGGGATGATAATGCTGATCTTTCTTTTAATCCTAGTGGAATGAACCCTAAAGAGATGATGTCTTCACCTCAACATACTAAACATAATCAAGAAAATGATGCATTGTTGGTGCCAGAAAACGAAGAAGATAGTATTGATTACAAAAAAATTAGTGTGTTAGTTACTACTATTAAAAAAAATCTATGCGCGGTAAATCATGAAGGGTCCTACGAGGTATGGTTACAGATAGAGGGCGGAGCTTCTGGTGTTTTTGTGAGCGCTTCAGCTCAAACAGGTATAAAAGCTATTATTAATTGTGCTTTGAAATCAGAAACTGGGTCCACAAAAAGTAATTAATACCTTGCGCCCATACGCCTTAAAAAGAAAACCCCCTTAGTTTCGGACCAAGGGGGTATCGGGTGTGATATTTGATTTTATTTAGTGTTTTGTTGCTTTTGCTGATTTTTTCTCAGCAGTCGCTTTCATATGTTCCGCTACATGTTGTTTGACTGTCTCAAAAGCATCTTTGTGTGTTTTGCTGATGACGGAAGCAACCGTTGTTCCATGATCAATCGCATGGCTTAGGTGTTTTTTCAAATTTTCCGTATGCTTTTGCATGCCTTCTTGGGTGGCACCATGGCTCATCATATCTTTCATCATGTTTGTCATGCTTTCAAAGGCTTCTTTCATATATTGTTGTTGCAATTGTGAGAGATTTTTCATGATATCTGCCGCCTTTTTGCTTGCTTCTGTGATGGATTCTACCTTTTTTTTATGCGATTCAAGCCGTGATTGACGGTCCATGGACATTTTTTTCATTGTATCTTTTAAAAATTCTGCGTGATTTGCTTTGTGTGCCATTGTTCTATCCCCTTTAATTTGTTCTCTTTTATCCTTAAAAGCCTCCGCATTTTTGCAAAAGCCCATAATCTGTTCACCTTGGTATAACCAAACGCACACGAAGTCCACCCAAAGGTGACGTATCCAGATCCACGTGTCCTCCGTGATGACGTATAGCATCACGTACAATCGTTAGACCCAAACCAACGCCCCCCGTTTCGGAGTTTCGTGATGGATCCAGGCGTGTAAAGGGCTGAAAGGCCACATTACGCTTTTCCAAAGGAATGCCAGGACCATCATCATCCACCAAAATCTCAACAGAGGTTGGAAAAACCGCCGTTGAAACGTGTGCCGTTGATGCGTACTTAAAAGAGTTTAGCAACAAATTAGTTAAGCAACGGTTAAGAAGTTGACGTTTGATATGAATTTTTACACTTTTTTTTCCACTTAATGTGAGGGAAAGGGGGTGACTTTTTTTAAAATGATGAATAATGTCTTCAATAAATGTCAAAAAGTCAACTTCTACGGATGGTTCTTCCATAGCCCCTCTTGCAAAATCCAAAAATCCTTGGACCATTTGGGTCATTTCTTCGACGTCTTTTTGAAGGTCTTTTGTTGCCTCAGACGGGGGCATCAAGGTTAATTGGAGCTTCATACGGGTGAGGGGGGTACGAAGGTCGTGGGAAACACCGGCCAGTTGCTGCGTGCGTTCTTCGATGAAACGCAAGATGCGATGACGCATTTGATTAAAGGCAATGGCGGCTTTACGCACCTCAAGCGCCCCTTCGGGCTTAAATCCAATGATTTCATGGCCTTTACCAAAACGTTCCGCCGCATCAGCAAGTTTGCGAATGGGCTTAATTTGATTGCGCATAAAAATCACAGCCACAATAAAAAGCAATAGCGCCGATGCTGTTGTCCATATAAGAACAAGGTATGTCGTTTTGCTAAACAAGCGTTTTCGAAGGGTTTTTACCTTTAAAACACCTTGTTTAAGTTGAACATCAACGTAAATGGTATCCTTGTCCATACGAAAAAAATAGGGGTGCTTTAATTGCTCCAACAAAGCATGGTTCAGGTGATCATAAAGCCAGGTATCCTTGGCCTGTCCTATTTCTTTAAGATGCGCAGCTTTTTTAAAGACGATATCGAGGCTAAGATGGGCTGATGCCTGGCGAGCGATGGCATCAAATGATTTTCCTTCTTCCACCATATGACTCACAAGGGCAATGTCCCCGCCAATCGTATGGGAGAGAAGGCGAAGAACCGTATCCGTGTGGCGATCAAAGAAAATATAGCTAAGGACAAGCTGCACAAGAATAAGGGGGACGAGAAGGATAATAATAAATCGCCCAAAAAGATTTTTCGGGAGAAAACGTTTGAGAAATTGAAAAGGACGAACAGGCATAGTTTATACTAGCAAGGTTATGTGATGTGTTGCAAATCCACATAACGTCAGTGGGCTATAAAAAACGATAAAAAAAGAAGGTTGAAAAATTTTTCCTATTTATCAGATGTTTTATCCATACAGACAAGTGAGTCTGCATAATACCGAAAATTGTATTGGTTTTAGATTTTTTTAACAATTTAACTTGATATTAAGAATTATCTGACAGAATTACATTAGATTTCACATTTTATTTATTTTACAAGCATGAAAATACAAACAAAATTTTTCTTCCTAAGTGTTTTTTGTGGTGTATGTGTTTCGATCCTCATTGCCATTAATTTTTGGCACACGACGCTGAAGGTTGAGCACGCTAAGACTATGTCTCTTATTACAACCGTTACTCAACGGCATATGGAATGTGACATGATGCATGACGCCATAAGAGGAGATGTTTTAACGGCCATTGTCGCACAAAATAAAAAGGATTTTAAGGGTATTGAGCAGGCTCAAAAAGATCTTGAGGAACACAGTGCCAATTTCAGGAAAAATATTGATGAAAATATTAAGTCACCTGTGCCGGCGGGCACACAAAAACTTCTTCAAAAATTATCCTTAGCGTTAATTTTATACAACCAAAAAGCATCTGAACTTATAAAAATCGTTGCAAAAGAACAAGATCATACAGAAAAATATACAGTTTTTGAGCAACAATTTAAATTGCTGGAAGAAGAGAACGAAGCTCTTTCAGAAAATATTGAAGAATGGTCAAAATCTTTTGAGCAAGAATCCATTGCAACATCGCATACATTCAATCTTTTCATTAATATCATTTCACTCCTTGCTATTTTTTGTGCCGCTATGGTGCCTGTCTATTCGTGGCGATCTATCTTTAGGCCTCTTGGGAAAATGTCGGATGCCATGCGTGAATTGACGGGTGGCAATACAAGGATAACCATTCCCAAAACAAAATCCCATGATGAAATGGGAAAAATTGCCTCATCTATTCAGATTTTCAAGGATACAGCCATAAAAAACATCGAACTTGAAAAAGAAAGTATTGCAGTAGCTCAAAAATCAGAAGAGGAGAAAAAACGCGCACTTCAGGAAAGAGAAGAGGCTGTTATCAAGGAAATTACATCCATTATTCAAGGATGCACCAATGGTGATTTTAGTCGACGCACCAATGTGGATAATATGACAGGGCTCATGCTATTTGTGTGCAAAGGACTTAATCACATTAGCTCTATCTATTCTGATAATATGCATATGATCAAAAATGTCTTAGAAAATATGGCAAAGGGAGACTTAACGCAAAAAATCACAGGAAATCACAAGGGGTTGTTTCTAGAAATCCAGCAATGTATCAATACAACGATTGAAAAACTATCAGACATTGTCATTGGTATTGAAACCTCAGCTCAATCCATCAATGCCAGCGCAAAATCCCTTGATAAGGGGAGTAGGGACCTTTCTGAGCGCACAGAATCTCAAGCGCGCGATCTTGATCACGCAACAACGTCCATGGATGATTTAACCCAGAAAATTCGAAAAAATACAGAGGGGGCGAAGGAGGCTAATTTATTGTCAAAACAATCATCCCACATGGCACAAAAGGGTAACGACGTCGTAACAAGCACTATTGATTCTATGAAAAAAATTCAAGAATCTTCACAAAAAGTATCAGATATCATTGTCACTGTGGATGAAATTGCCTTTCAAACCAACTTACTCGCCCTTAATGCTGCTGTAGAGGCCGCACGTGCAGGAGAAGCCGGCAAGGGCTTTGCCGTTGTCTCATCTGAAGTGAGAGCATTGGCAGGAAAATCAGCGGAAGCATCTAAGGAAATTAAGGAACTCATTTCACATAGTATTCGCCAGGTTAATGATGGCATGAATCTTGTGACAGAATCAGGGAATTCTCTCAAGGCTATTGTTGACTCCATTGGAAATGTTTCTAAGTGTATTGATCTTATTGCAAAAGGAAGTGAGGAGCAAACCAGTGGGGTTGATGCCATTAATACGGTGATTGGCGGAATTGATGCGTCTACTCAAAAAAATTCAGTTGTTGCTCAAGAGAATTGGGAAGCGACAAATACTATGTTTAATCAAGCAACAACGTTATTAAATCTGATTTCATTTTTTAAAATTAGTAATAGAGCAGGGGGCTCTGCCATCCCCCACATTAATCTGGATGATTATTCAGAGCAGGACGCCTACGATGCCAAAGGTGTCGTTCATACAGCACATTAACGTGAAAAATATGCGGCGTTTGAGACAGACATATATTCTTCTGTCTGCGGAGGAGTAGGCCTCAAAGAAGTGGTGCCGCGCGAGCCGTGGGACGTGCATCCTCTCATAGCCACGATTAGCTAGGTGGGCACCGTATGCCAAAGGCCAAGGCCGATGACAGGGACAGCTCCCGAGGATTACTCATGGGCCAAGGGATTGCGTACCTCACAAACACCGCAGCACCTCTTTATACCTATCATAGAATGAACTTCGTTAACAATG
>JAIESS010000090.1 GCA_019745755.1 Alphaproteobacteria bacterium | reverse complement strand
TAGATCAGGGGTGCCTTTTTCAAAAAACTTTCCTATTCAAGACTTTACCCAAAGTATTTACGCGGGTCGGCTAATATAAAACGCGGCACCCAGTCACCAAATCCAGCCTTTGATTCATCATTGGCAGGTTTAAGAAATGTTTCTTTTTGTGATGATTTGACTTGACGTGAATGTGCTTTCTGTGACGATTTAGGTATATCCTTTTCTATGGTCACGATGTAGTCCTCGATAGGCATTGAGCTTATTTTAAGAACAGCATCAAAAGATTTTTTATCACGCTTGGTTACAAAACTATACGCCACACCACTTTTACCCGCACGTCCTGTACGGCCGATACGGTGAACATAGTCTTCGGCATTGATGGGAATGTCGTAATTAATCACAAGGGGAAGATCATCAATATCAATACCGCGCGCTGCAACATCACTCGCCACAAGAACGAGTCCCTTTTCCGCACGAAATATATCAAGGGTTTCATTACGCTTTGACTGTGCCAAATCACCGTGAATGGGCATACTTTTAAAGCCATGTCCTTTGAGGTATTTTGCGACGCTATCCACATCTTTTTTACGATTACAAAACACAATAGCGGACGTATCACGGTCTAGACTAAGGATTTGGCGAAGAGCAGCTTGTTTATCTTCAGATTCTATCGCTACTTTGTATTGCTTAATCGTACCGGCAGGCTTCGACAAAGCAGCAGATTCTATACGTTTTGGATTCGACATAAGCGTATCCATATGTGCTTGAAGTTCCTTTGGGAACGTTGCGCTAATCAAAAGCGTTTGGCGATCTTTTGGCAAGAATTTTAAAATACGGTCGACATCAGGCATGAATCCCATGTCAAGCATACGATCCGCCTCGTCAATCACCAAAATTTTAGTATCCATCATGAGGAGCTTCCCGCGCTCAAAAAGATCAAGCAACCTACCCGGTGTAGCAATGATAAGGTCTGGTTTTTTCTTAAGTTGCTTTTCCTGATCTCCTGTCCACTCCCCCCCCACAAGGACTGCTGCACCAAGACTCATTCCCTTAGAAAAAACCTTAAAATTGTCATGTACTTGTTGAGCTAACTCTCGTGTAGGGCTGAGAATAATAGCCCGTGGCATACCGACACGTACGCGTGAATTAATCAACATATCAATAATGGGAAGAAGGAATGCTCCTGTCTTTCCTGAGCCCGTTTGAGCACAGGCACACAAATCACGCCCCTGTAAAATATGAGGGATAGCAGCATGTTGAATAGGGGTGGGGGTGTCAAAGCCCATGGCTGTCAAGTTAGCGACAAGCGCGTCTGACAGGGCTAAATCAGAGAATAGATTCTTCATGGAGGTGTTAATTCTTATATCCTACCCCTACAATTGGTTATTAAATATATAATTTCAAGGGAAAAGTGCGTTATAGGAATAATTTTGCGTCATAAGTGCCTTTATTGTGCGGGTAAGAAGCATGATTGAGACACTTTCTACGCAAAACACCCTTGTTGTTTCTTTCTATATGTGATGCAATTATAAAGATTACTCTCATTTTTTTTCATTATTTAAAGGAGTTCTTATGATTTTTTCTATGAAAAAGAAATGGATGCTTTTTTTAGGCGCAGTGACTATCTCATTTTTATCATATCCAGTGATGGCAATGGATAACCAGGGCCCCCCTCCTTTTTCTAAACCAACTCGCCCTCATCCTAAGGCAACAACCTTTATGAATCTTTATGCCGATCTACCAAATACAGCGCGCCCTGGTGACGTGCCATTCTCTCAAGCAGCACTCATTTTTGATGCAAAAGGGGGTGAGTATAATGTCGTTGTATCGTATCAAAAAACACAGTCCTACACAGCGAATGGTGCTGGATTTCCCACAGATAACCCTGTGCCAGGCGGAACAGCAGACCCTTTATATTCTGAGCGATGGACCCTTACAGCCACAGCTGAAACAAACACGACACCACCTCTTTCTGCGAGGCTTTGTCATGAGTGGGCACAGGGTGTTGGTATTGTATTTTCAGATGGTTTACCCCTGATGATAAGTGAACATAATCCTATGCCACCATTGGTTATTACACCCCCGGAGAACACAGGAGCGTCGCCAATAAATATTGCTGTAAATATAGGAACACTTAATCAATCGGATGGTTTAACAACCTTTTCTAAAGATTTTTTAAACTACCCTATCATTGTCGATGGTGTTGGAGCTTGGGAGTAAATATAACCCACCTCTTAAATATGGCCTGAATCCGTGCTTATAAGATGAGGATCAATGCCAAGGATTTTGTAAGCATCTACCCACATTTGGAGTGTGGGTGTAGCGTACACAAAACTCTTGGATTCCTTGAGAATGAGTCACCGATTTTGAACGGAAAGTGTTATAACCGTGGGGAGGTACGATACTAATATTAAAAATTGGTAAAGAATCCATTCTTTTTTACTCCAATGGGTAGAGTTTTTTTCCTTGAGTTGGAATACTTTTAAAATCCACAGCATCCATGAAAAATGTCTGTTGGTTATCGCTTATAAGATCATGAAAAAAGAAGGTGTTTTTTGATATATTTGTAAGGGTATGGTAGTAGGTTTTTTTTTCATGTGTATGCACAGAGACATCCATCAAAAGTTTTTGTATCTGTTTACTATTATCTGATGTTTCGTGAGAAGGGACAATTTGAGACAGGCCATAAGTTGTTTTAACAAAACGATCTGTTGAATGATTATCGTGTGGTAGGGCTTCTGTCCCTCCAAAGACTGTATATTTCCCAAGATGGCTAAGGTGTTCATCATAAAAAGGAGCATTTGTGAGTACGCCATGACCACAGCCACGGAAAATATGGAGGATTCCTTCTTTATACTCAAGGATGGCATTGTCTCCTGTTTTATCCTCTAGAGCAAGATGGATATTGATGTCATGGCCGCTGACAATAGACGGGGAAATACGCCAGTAGGGCGCATGATCAAGGGCTTCTGCGACAGAGGCATAGGATTGTAAAATAGAATGTAACCAATTTTTGGATGGGATGGCCGTTGAATCTTCGCACGACGCATTGTAGGTCGTCGCACCAA
Organism: Alphaproteobacteria bacterium; assembly: GCA_019745755.1. Taxonomy (GTDB): domain Bacteria; phylum Pseudomonadota; class Alphaproteobacteria; order Paracaedibacterales; family JAKBAR01; genus JAKBAR01. The sequence goes on along the minus strand of JAIESS010000090.1, from coordinate 2,448 downwards.
GATAAAGAACATGACCGGCGAGCCCCTTTTCATTCAATCCATCAACTGTTATGTCGTTATATGCTGTGAGAGCGAGCATTCCATAGTGATAAGAATTAGATTCATTTGAAATCTTAGGAATGGGCGGATATACCCAAATTTCGGGATGGGTATCTTCCATCCAATCCATTGTTCGCCCTGCAATACACTCATAAGGATTATCCCACCAAAACACGCAAGTACAACTAAAAACATAAGGAGCTTCGATGCACAAAATAAGAAAGAAAACAAGAGCACGAAAATGTTCTATGAAAGTCATGATTCTTTCCTTTGTTTGAACGGTGTATTATTTTAATGTAATCTGTTTTTATTAAGAAAATATTAAGTACATCAGTTGTATTATAAATTGTTTGCAATTTAAGAAAGAAAATTGATGATTAAACCTATTCTCTTTATAATAGTACTTTTTTTAGGAAAAGGTGTCTTTGCTGATCTTCCCATTGATCTAAAGATGCCACTCGATTGGAGGAGTGATATTAAAACCCTTAGCAATGAGGCTGATAAAGAGATTTATTACTGGGATATTTTGGCTCTTTTGACACCTGTGCAACTTCCTTCAGTCAATGGTAAACGTGCGTATCAACTGCGTCCGTCTTGTCCAGATTCAGAGGAGCTTCTTGAGATGATGAAGGGTCTTCAGGGAGCTTTGATGCATTTGGGTGATGGTGCCATAGAGTATTTGAAGAATGCAGAAAATGCTGCACACGATCCCGCTCATCAGACGCATATACGTCGCCTCAGGTATATTTGCGAGTATCTTTCAATACACCATAAAGATTTTGAAAGAGGCGTTTTGTTTGATGATGAGGGGGATCTTGATTATTGGATCGGACACACAGAATTAAAAAAGGTGCAGGGGGGTGATAAAAAATTCTTAGAATCTATTCACACTTATACCCTTGAGCCAGCGCATCGCAAGGCCCTTTTTGATAATTATGAAATTCAAGATATAAGGAGAGTTGAGTTTATGAGCGAAAGTGACGAGAAGCTTTTGGATGATTGGCGGAGTAAAAATGGTTTGGTACCCTCTCCATTTAATAATAGTTGTACCTATGAAAATCTTGTCAAAAATCCTCTGTGGACGAATCCACCTATGAGCACGAGAGATAGTAATAATGCGAGGGTTCAGAATTTTACATATACACATTATCTTGATGATTTATGGAGCTTTAAAGTTAATTCTGATGGCATTTATGTATCAAAAGATGGAGTCAAAGTTAAGCTCATCACTGTCTTTGGCTCTCCCGATACATTTGAGGATCCTTCACGCCACATCAATCGTTATGGTTTTCTTTCAAATTATTGGTCAACAGTGGGATATGGGGGTAAGAATTACACTCTTCCAACGATCCAAGGTGCTATCAGTGTGGTGCGAATTACTGTCCAAAAAATAAATGGACTCAGTGAATCTTATGATTTTGATCATACAGAGGGTGCCTTCCACTATGCGAAGCTACTTCTTGCTGGCTATGCTGTAGATGGTAGTGTGTATTCACACAAATCCCCTTATGACACTCAAAAGGATGCGGCAAAAACAGGAGTTCGACCAACACCTGATCAGGTGAGGGAGTGGAACAAATTAATGTTTGAGCTCCTCAAACAAAAATTTACACGGAATATCCCACTTAAAAATGAGCTCAAAGTTCTTAAAGATGCTACCCTCATCGAGGGTAATAATAGGGGGCAGAATACGGACAAAAACTGGGGTGTTGAGTATATTGCAGGTGCAGACAAAGCACAGAAGTCCTTAACAACGGGAGATAATAAGCTTGGGCGTATGCTTATGGAGATTGCACGGCAGCTTGATAGCGTTCCTGATGATATGGAGATTAATGAAACAATTATTGAAGAATATACTCCGGGCCAATATCGCGTTGTTTCCGGAAGGCTGAGAAAAAGAGTATAAAGAAAACTCGAAAGCCTCCTTTGATGTACGTATTAGATCAGTGTTTTTTTAATTGATCGTTTGAGGCGTTTTTCAGCTCCTGACCAAAAAGCTTTGGGGCTGACACCTAACATTTAAAAAGTTAGGATAGAAGAATGTGGATAAAGCATTGCAAACTAAGTTGTTCAGAGCAATTAGAGCTAATGAAATATTTTGTTGCAGGATCAACGGCGCGAACAGCAGCAGATTTAGTGGGCATCCACCGCAACACGGCAGTCAGATTTTTCCACACATTGAGAGAGAAGATTGCTCTTAAACAGCAAAATCGGGGCGAGCAATTTTGTGGAAAATCGAACTCGATGAACGTTATTTTGGCGGAACGCGCAAAGGAAAACGGGGTCGAGGTGCCGCTGGAAAGGTTGCAGGTTTAGCCGCAACGACTTCTTGAATAAGACTATTCCAGGCAAAGCATCCTTCGCATTTACCATTCCACTTACCGTGCCATGTACCGCACTCACGGCATA
>JAIESS010000199.1 GCA_019745755.1 Alphaproteobacteria bacterium | reverse complement strand
GCTCTTGAGCGCGACACCTGGTTTTCTGCGGATGATGCAAAGGATTTTGGGCTTGTGGATCATGTGATCACGGAGCGACCAAAATCTCTTGAAATAAAAACGACATCCAACGAATAAATTAACTTTTTATTTACGACTTACACCCCATATTAAATGTGTGAGGTTCTGGGATCCAACGGGTTGCACCCTCAGAACCATCTGACATTTTGCCTGGAGAGATTATGAGCAAGAACGTACCGACTGACACGAAAAATACACTCTACTGCTCATTTTGTGGAAAAAGTCAACATGAGGTCCGTAAGCTTATTGCTGGCCCCACTGTCTTTATCTGCGATGAGTGTGTCGAGCTATGTACAGATATTATACGCGAAGAAAATCGCACAAGCACAAGCAAAACAGGTGATACTGTTGCAACGCCGGCGGATATTTGTCAGGTTTTAGATGATTATGTCATTGGCCAGTCCCATGCCAAAAAAGTATTATCTGTCGCCGTCCATAACCACTATAAGCGTCTTGCCCATGGTGGTAAGTCCGGCGACGTCGATATTGCAAAGTCTAATATTCTCCTTGTTGGGCCAACGGGTAGTGGTAAGACACTTTTAGCACAGACCCTTGCAAAAATTATTGATGTGCCTTTTACAATGGCTGATGCAACAACATTGACCGAAGCGGGTTATGTGGGCGAGGATGTAGAAAACATCATCCTCAAACTCCTTCAGGCTGCTGACTATAATGTGGAACGTGCACAACGTGGTATCGTTTACATTGATGAAGTTGATAAAATCTCACGCAAGTCTGATAATCCCTCCATTACGCGGGATGTTTCCGGCGAAGGTGTGCAGCAAGCACTCCTTAAAATTATGGAAGGCACCGTTGCCTCTGTTCCACCACAAGGTGGACGTAAGCATCCACAACAAGAATTCCTTCAAGTGGATACGACAAATATTCTCTTTATTTGTGGTGGTGCTTTTGCTGGGCTGGAGAAAATTATTTCAGCGCGCGGCAAAGGTGCATCCATTGGTTTTGGAGCAGATGTCAGAACGCCGGATGATCGTCAAACCGGAGAAATTTTGCGCGATGTGGAGCCTGAAGATCTTTTGAAATTCGGTCTTATTCCGGAATTTATCGGTCGTCTTCCCATCATCGCAACGCTTCGTGATCTTGATGAAAGTGCCCTTGTCGATATTTTGACAAAGCCAAAAAATGCCCTTGTTAAACAATACAAGCGACTTTTTGAGATGGAAGAAGTCAAACTCAGCTTTACGGATGATTCCCTCGCAGCCATTGCTCAAAAGGCGATTAAACGTAAAACCGGTGCGCGCGGCCTTCGCGCCATTATGGAAACGATTTTACTCGATACTATGTTTGAATTGCCGTCTTACGAGAATGTGGAAGAGGTCATTATTAATAAGGAAGTTGTGTTTAACCATGCTCCTCCTTTAAAGACTATGGGTAAAAAGAAAGAAGAGACTGATCCTCTTCCTTCTGAAGCTTCCGCAAAAGGTTAAGACAAAAGATAGAAACGTTTACTCTTATTGATACCCTCAGATGGTTCCCAAACCGTTTGGGGTAATCATTCATTACGTTTAAATTACCCAAGAAACTCTTACGAGCCTCATAAATGCATTCTTTTTGAATTTTTTATCCTTTGATTTTTCTTACGGCTTATACTCAAAAAAGGTGTAAGACAGTGTGATTTCATTCACATCCTCCATGAGGGAATCTTTATCATAGTCAGGGTCGATGAAAAATTGTACAGGCATATCCATTTCTTCTCCTGGTTGGAGGAGCTGTTGCTCAAAACAAAAACATGCCACTTTGTTGAAATAGGAGCCAGCCTTCTCCGGCGTCACATTATACGTTGCCATACCAATAATAGGTCTATCAGAGATATTTTTTGCTTTGTAAAACATGATGCGCACCTGCCCTAAGTTAATCATTGTTTCTGACTGCATGGTTTTAAAGTCCCATTCCAAATCCCGGTGCGTGCTGGCCGTAAAGTGTACTTTAACCTGCCTCTTCAAACTATATCCCGGAAGCTGTGCTAGTGTTGCAATTTTGGGTGTTCCCCCAAACCCCGTTTCCTTACAAAAAATTTGATAGAGAGGTACGGATAAAAAGGCAAGACCTAGCATAAAAAAGACAAGGGCAACAAGGAGAAATGTTATGCGTTTATGGTCTTTAGGAGGCATTGTTGGGGGAGAGGCTGTCATAAACAGCTCTAAAAATGCACACGAATGAACCCAACGGCATAAAGGAGTAAGGCAAGCCCTACAAGAATCCCAAGGACAGCCAGATTTCGTTTGCGCAGATTAGGATCAATCATGAAAGGGGTACCTTTTGGTCAACAACAATGCTTAAGAATAAAAGAAAAAGATAGATAATAGAGTATGCAAAAAGTCGCATCTCCCCACCTTCATCACGTCGCAGTAAATCAATGCTCAGTATAAAAAAGATAGCGCCAAGGATAATACTGGCAGCACCAAGAATCAATCCGCTAAAACCAATCCAACACAAGAAAAGAGGCGACAAAACCGTCATAATAGCATAGACAACAATCTGCTTTTTTGTGTGTCTGACACCTCGTACGTTGGGCATCATGGGAATGTCCGCCCGCCCATAATCACCACTCTTCACAAGAGCTAATGCCCAAAAATGGGGGATGGTCCAAAAGAAAATAATGGCCACCATTATAAGAGGAGGAAGATTAATGGTTCCCGTTACAGCAGTCCACCCAATCAGAGGGGGAAGGGCGCCAGCGAGGCCCCCAATGACAATATTTTGGGGTGTTCGAGGCTTCAGAATCATTGTGTAAATGACAAGGTAAAATAAAATTGTAAAGGCAAGCAAGCCAGCTGATATATAGTTGATGCTGATCGCCATGAGGATCACAGATCCCAAAGCTAATATAATACCAAAAGCAAGGGCTGTATCCCTATCAATGACACCACGCGGAATAGGGCGATTTTTTGTGCGTTCCATCTTGCTATCGATATCTGCTTCGTACCACATATTCAAACACCCTGCCGCACCTGCTCCTACAGCAATACAAAGAATGGCAATGAAGGCCATGATAGGGTGAATAATGCCTGGACTTACGAGAAGACCGCATAGACTTGTAAAGACCACAAGAGACATGACGCGAGGCTTGAGCAAGTCCACATAATCTGTGACAGGGGGAGACTCAAGGACGTCGTCAAAAAGAATAACGGACAAGCGATTGCTCATCAGTAAAGGTGTTTCTTCTAATTTACATAAAAATGTCTCTTTGTGCAAAGGTTAAGGGGGGGAGGAGTGATGAATGAATATGGGTATTCTCATTTATAACAACTCCATTTTCATTATGGTTGTCTTTTTTGATGTGCACATTTTTGTCAGATGTTCGGGTGTGATCAATACTAATTGAGGGGGCTCTATTTTCAGGACAAAATAGTTTGTTTCTTTTGCCTCCTTATCATGATGTGTTTTTTCTGTGTGTATTAGGATTTTCTTAATTATTTTCAGAGTACGATGAACTAAGAGACAAAAAATATATTACTCCTTCGTGACGCATACTAAAGACAATGCCGTTTTACATTTCATGAAGGAGATTCGTCCTGTGGCTTCGTCATGGCTGCTGATTTATTTTAATTTATCTCAGCTGAAGCCCTCGAATCAAACATCTGCAATGATGATGCAAGCAAAGCAGTATTTGGAAAAATGCCTCACAGAACATCTCTCTTCCGTCTTTTTGCTTGAAAACAACGATTTGATTGCCTTCGTTCAAAATGTAGGGCTACTGAAACTTGAAAAGTTCGTAAACGAACTGCGCAAAATTTTTTCTGAAGACCCTCTTACAATAGTAACAGTTGGCAAAGATAATTTTTACCAAACATTTCATATGGGTCAATCCTTTGATGCCCTTTTTGAACGTATTCAAAATATGTCTCCCATTATTCCTAAAATGGATCTTAGTCAACATATTCCTTTGGACTCTGCGCCAATTTTACCCTTTGATTTACTTGTTCGCCTCCAAAACAGTCTTAAACAAGCGGATATTTCAAATTTTATCCGAAAACAACCTATTTGTTGGATGGATTCAACAAAAATCGTTCCGAAACGCCTTGGCTATGAGTATTTTTTATCCCTTGATGGCATTGAAGAAGTCATTAATTCACACACGCACCTTATTACTGATTTTGCCCTTTTTAAATATCTCTCCGTTCTCTTTGACAAAAAAATGCTGACATTTCTTTTAGATATTAACAAAAGAATCGACCCAAAACAGCACTTTCACATTAATCTCAACCTTCGAACCGTTGTATCAAAGGAGTTTTTTGAGTTTCATAATCATGTGAATCGTGAATTTGTTGTTGAAATTGATCGAACGGATGTTTTGTGGGATTTACAAGGCTTTCACTTTGCTTGTGATTTTCTTAAAAGTTACCGTCATCGCGTTTGCCTGGACCTCATTCAGGGGCCCAATTTAAAAGTTTTTAGTCACCTTGAGCTTAACTGTGATTATTACAAAGTTATTGCTAACAATGACCTTTTTGAACACTTCAAAGAGGATTTTCAGGAATTCGTCAATACTGTAACGCCTGATAAAATCATTCTTGCGCGCTGTGAAAGCATTCAAATTATTCATAACGCTCTTGAGATGGGCATAACGCAGTTTCAAGGGTTTCTTATTGATAATGTTCTTCGCCAAGATAAAAAATCCCTGCAACAAATCGCTCCAATCTCACCCTCACCTACTATCCATCCATAACATTTGTTTATTGCTTTTTACGTTACGTTATTCTTTGCCATAACAATTGAACAAAGGCTCATATATCAAAATCCATCAAACACTGAAATGTGTGAGTATCAGGGTATATTCTTGTTTGCCGCTTTTTTTTTCGTTATAAACAAGGAAGAATAGAAAAAATAATGATACAAAATGACCTTATCAGCCCAACGCATCACACTTTCTTTGACATTGTTAGCACTGTTTTCAGCATGCTCAGGCACAAAACCCGTGGGAGATGTTCCTGTCAGTCGCGAAGAAACACGCAAAGAAGATTTCGGCAAGCTTTTTGGTGCAGAATTTCTCGTGTTTGGCAAACCCCAAAACATGAAATACGGGGAAGTGCCTGGTGGTGGTCCGATGCGCGTGAATATTCACCTGTGGAAGGCTACACTCGACACCTTATCCTTTATGCCTCTTGCTTCGGCCGATGCAGTCGGCGGTGTTATCGTAACAGATTGGTACAGTGCGGCTACATCATCAAGTGAGCGCCTTAAACTGACCGTGTATATTCAAGATAGGCAACTGCGTGCTGATGCTATCAAAGTCACCGTTTTTAAAGAAGTTAATAAAAGCGGAAATTGGGTGGCAGCAACATCTGATACTTCCACTGCACGGCAAATTGAGGATATTATATTGTCAAAAGCACGGGATCTTAAAATTATGCAAAAGGCCCAATCCTAATTCATAATGGCAGTTCGATAA
>JAIESS010000121.1 GCA_019745755.1 Alphaproteobacteria bacterium | reverse complement strand
AGTATGAGACAGGACATTGTTACATTTTTTACTTTCTGCAAAAGGGAGCTGGCTCCTTATGTTTTTTAAATTGCAGAGAGCTACGAGGGAGGTGGACCCCCACCCTAGTGGTAGGGTAGGATATGAGCATTAACCAATTGTTAATGTGTGTTAAGGAAAAATTAAGAACTATGAAGACTGTGTTAAAAACCCTGAATAATTGTTAATATGCAGAAGAGGTCCATGATGAGCATCTGACCATTGGCATTTATGAAGGAAAGATCTATGACAAAGTCCATTGAAATTGAGAAAAAATTCCGCGTTGTTGATGGTAATCTCGATGCTGTTGTTGGGCGCCTTACCAAGGGGAGCGACACACGTGTGGTTGATCAGTATTATGACACTCTTGATGGGCATTATTATCAGCAAGGGATTTTTATCCGCTTGCGTAATAATCGCTCCTTGGATATTAAATTTAACCCACAACACCTTAATATGGATGCATCTCAAACACAGTTCGATCATATTTTTTGTCACGAGTACAACTTCGCTGTACCTTTTGCAACCACATCTATAGATACATTTCACACCCTTCAAGAGTATATCGATATAAAAGAGCCAACACCCTATACATTTGAACAATTTCTAAACGCCAATCAATTGGCGCCTCTAGTGTGTTTGGATAAAAAGCGTACATCCTATGTTACGGACACTTTACTTTTAGCCATCGATAAATTTGAGGAATTTGGCACGTTTATTGAGTTTGAGGCAAAAAAGGGTTTTGAGCATATGAAGGATTTTCTCGCGGTGGTTGAGTCTATGACAAAGAATGTCAATCTTGAGCCTTTTAACTCAGGTTATGTGGAGCTTGCCCTTCGAAAAACAAATGAAGTTTTGTATAACAAAGGAAAATATTTGCTAACAGAAGAATTTCTTACTTCACGTTCAGCTGCTTAAAGTGAGCTCCTCTGATTTTTTTCTAAAATTCCCCATTGCATCTTTTGCTTTTGAGCGGTAAGGATAGAGCCATGAGCTTTTTTCAAAAACTAAAACAAGGCCTCAAAAAGACATCGACGAAGTTGTCCGATGGCCTGAAATCTGTCTTCGTTCACAAAAAGCTGGATCAGCATACGCTGGATGAACTCTATGATCTGCTTCTTATGAGTGACCTAGGCGTGCCGGTTTCCGACCGTATTATTAAGGTTATCCGCACTCAAAAGTTTGATAAGGATATTACCGTTGATGATGTGAAGGAGATGCTCGTTACTGAAATCGTTGCTATTCTTGAGCCTTGCGCAGTAACCCTTGAGTTTGCCCCATCAAAGCCCGCAGTCATTCTTGTTGTAGGTGTGAACGGTACAGGGAAAACAACAACCATTGCAAAGCTTGCGCGTCGATGGCAGCAAGAAAAACAAGATGTGCGCCTTGCAGCGGCGGATACCTTTCGCGCTGCCGCTGTTGAGCAGCTTCAGGTGTGGGCAGATCGTCTGAAGATTCCTCTGTATACCTCCCATGAGGGCGCAGATCCCGCTAGTGTAGCGTATCAAGCCTATCAGCAATCCAAAGACGCGGATGTTCTTGTGATTGATACAGCAGGGCGTCTGCATAATAAAAAATATCTTATGGATGAACTTGAAAAAATCGGTCGCGTATTAAAAAAGCTTGATCCCGATCTTCCTCACGAGGCGATTATTGTCCTTGATGCAACAACCGGTCAAAATGCGCTTCACCAGGTGGATGTTTTTTCAAAGACAATTCCGCTTACGGGCATTATACTAACAAAACTTGATGGAACAGCCAAAGGAGGTATCTTAGTGGCCCTTGCAGAACAATACAAACTCCCCATTTACGCCATTGGGGTGGGAGAAGGTTTTGATGACATGCAACCTTTTGACGCCCGTGAATTTGCAAAAAGTCTTGTAGGTTTAGCGTAATGACGCCACTTTTAAAGCCCCATCATTTCTCTCACTTTGCTCTCAGCCACATGCGTGATGTTGAGGTGTTCTATGATGCTGATGCTGCTGTGCGCAAAATCATGAAAATTTATAGAGAAAATTGTGAAATTATTCAAAAAGCCTTTGACCAAGTGTGTCAAGGCGAATGCCCGGATGCTATGGATACGCTATCGATAACAAAAGAAGCAACGTTTCCTTATGCGGCTGTTATTATTGAAGCAAAAGATCTGAACAAGGATATTAGCTTGTCCTACGGCGTGGCTCATGAAGCGGGCGTGTATGGCACAACCCTAACCCGCCCTGATATATTTGCAGACTATTACCGGGAGCAATTTGCGCTTATTATGGAGCGTCACCGTGTGCCTATTTACATTGGTATGAGCGATGTTCCCATGCCCCTTCCTTTTATTATTGATGAGATACCATCGTCTTTGGAACCTGAGAAGATGTGGCAAATGCAAAGTAGTTTTGTTATGCCTGATCTCAAGCGTATTGATGATAATATTGCAAATTCTACGTACATTACGGAGACGGGGGAGGTCAAACCACTTTCCTTATTCCCGGCGGAACGTGTTGAGTATTCGCTTTCCCGTCTTCACCATTATACAGGAACAGCACCGGAGCATTTCCAAGGGTTCGTTCTCCTGACCAACTATCAACGTTATGTTGATGAGTTCATAGAATTTGGATTAAACGCCATCAAAAACGGTGATGAATACACGCATTTTGTCATGCCAGGAAATGTCGTTCACACGAATCCACGTTTTGATAATAGTAGCACTGTGGCGGACATGCCAAAGCATCTCCCTCAAATGCCGGCCTACCACTTGAAAACAGCGGATGGTAAGGGCATTACCTTTATTAATATTGGTGTGGGCCCTACCAATGCTAAAAATATCACGGATCACCTGGCGGTTCTTCGTCCACACTGTTGGATCATGCTTGGCCACTGCGCTGGTCTTCGTGCTAACCAAGTCCTTGGCGATTATATTCTTGCTCATGCGTATGTGCGCGAGGATCATGTCCTGGATCAAGATTTGCCGCCGTGGGTCCCCGTACCCGCCATTGCCGAAGTTCAGATGGCTCTTCAGGATGCTGTGATTGCTATTGCAGATCTGGATCATGATGATGAAGATGATATTCATTCCCTCAAACTTCGTATGCGAACGGGGACTGTTGTCACGACGGATAACCGCAATTGGGAAATCCGTATTAAGGAATTATCGGAACGTTTTCGTCAATCCCGTGCCGTAGCCCTCGATATGGAGTCCGCCACGGTCGCTGCCAATGGTTTTCGTTTCCGTGTTCCTTATGGGACATTACTCTGTGTGTCTGATAAGCCTCTTCACGGTGAGCTGAAGCTCAAAGGCATGGCGAATACTTTTTACCGCGAACGGGTAAGCCAGCATTTAAAAATTGGTTTGGAAGCGTGTCGTATTTTGCGCGAAAAGGGCGTGGACCAGCTCCACTCCCGCAAACTTCGTGGTTTTGATGAGCCACCCTTTAGGTAAAGTCTTCATGAGTTTTTAACATTTTGTTAAGTTTATCAATATATGCTATTTCTATATGATAAATTATCTTTGGAGTACGCCTATGAATTTAATAAAATTATCTCTTTTACTCGGGTTGAGTGTTGGCGTGATCCATACGTCCACAATGACTACATCCATGGCGGCTCAACCTAAATCTAAACCCGCTCCCCACCCCCTTTCAAACTGGGCACCCCCACTATCACCGGCCGCTAATACAAACTTTACAACGCGCCTTGCCTATATGATGCATCCTGAGAATCCTTATTCCTATGATGGCCTGGATATTATTGCGCTTTTACTGGGTAGAACTATGTCTGATGGTACAAAACCTAAGGTGGAGCAGAACTTGAAGCCAACAAACACGGACAAGAAATTAATTGTTAAGGCCATGCACAAGGTTATGACGGAGTTTAAGGGGAACTTCCTTTGGGATAAATTTGTTCTAGACGATAGGGAAAAAACTACGAACCCTACTAATTTCTTTCATCAGCATGCGCTGAGGGTTTATGCCCTTGGAAGTTATTTTCAAAATATGATAACAGAAACGGATAAAAGCCTTCATACAATTATACCTAAGATCGCCGACAAGGTGCCGGATAATTTTAAACAATCCTTTACTGAGGATCATATTGATAAGTTTTTAAGAGGTATTGGAGCAACAAACCCTCAGGTGTCATTTGATGAAAACGAACTTTATCCAGGGAGTCCTAAGGAAACCTATAGTCTTGCAACGAATATAGCAAAAGGATCAAAAACCGTTGTCCTTCTTAACCATAAACCGCAAATGAAAGTGTTACATGAGTCTTTAAAAGAGATTAAGGGTGTAAAAATGGTTGATTTTGACACGGAAAACGAGGTTGCAGGCTTTGCACCGGTTCCACAAGATAACATTCCTTTCTATGTCGTCCCAACAGATAGTCAAAACAATTCTGAAGAGTTTATGATCGATAAATATGAAAAAAAAGGGAATATCACCGATACATTCGTGATTACCGATAATCAAAAGAAACGGTATCTTGTGGCCCATGTTGATCCCCTCATAAATAGTGGTATCGATATGGATGATCAACCAAATCTTAACAGAAGAAGAAATTTGATTACCTTATCATCCGGGAAGGTAAGTCCTGATGCAGAGAAGAAGATGACGGAGCTTTCAGATTTTTTGGAGGGTACATCCGGGGTACCTTATGACTTTAATACATTAAGAAGATTAGATTCAGATAACAAAACAGCTCTCCCCAATGATGTGATCCAGCATCTGAGGCCTCGTTATCAACAAATTATGAGGAAAAAACTCAAAGATGAGTCTTTTATTTTGCCACAAACTTATAAGTTCAATCATGAAAATGCTTTTAAAATCATGGCGATGTCAAAGCAAGGTTTCTCCGGTGAGCCCCCCCTGATTTTGAAGGATGTTGATTTTCCTGGTCATGCCAATTATAAGAAGCGACTAGGATTCATTCATACTCAAAATAATCCCTTTATGAATGTGGCTGTCACTACTCCTGGAAAACTAACAAAGGATGAACTGAGAGCTAATATAAATGCCGCCTTAAGACAAAATAATATTCCAGAACAAACTGATGACCAGATTGCTGGGATTCTTAAGAACTCACAAATTAACTGTTATCCTGTTTCTTTATTCGTAGATTACGGTAACCATGGTACTGTGCAGGCTAGGATAGATGACAAGAGCAAAGTCGTTAATATTGAGTCCTTTGCATCGCCAACTGGGTTTGCAAGGTTCGTTAAGAATAATTCAGATCAAAAGAATGAGTATTATCTTCTTGATATTGACGACAACTCAGGTGGCTTCGAGGGTCTGTTCCAAGAAAAAACCAAGGGGGTTTTATATAAGCAATTCTACACGAGTAAGATTCTCTATCGACTGAATAAAAATGACTGGAAGATATACCAAGAATCTCAGGGCATTCCAGGGC
>JAIESS010000135.1 GCA_019745755.1 Alphaproteobacteria bacterium | reverse complement strand
GGAATAGTAGCTTAGAATTTTATCGATATGCGCTGTCATTTTAGTAATCCCCTTCCATACTGCTACGAATTTTTTGAATAATATCATCCATCTGCTCAAGGCTATTAAAATGGATGGTGATGTGCCCTTTATCTTTTTTAAGAATAATATCCACATTAGAATCGAGAAGGCCGCGGAGTTGATTTTCAAGGGAGAGAATGTCATCACTTTTTTCTTGGGGGATACGGGTACTGTCCGTGGCCTTTGTGGGGCCTCCACTTTTAAGCTCTTTAACTTTTTTCTCCACCTCGCGTACGTTCAAATTTTTTGCGACGATTTCTTGAACAAGCTCATCATTATTCTCAATAGTAAGAAGTGCCCGTGCATGACCTGCGGAAATTTTTCCTTCAAAAATAAGAGATTTAATGTTTCCAGGAAGACCATTCAGACGAAGCATATTGGCCACATAACTCCGGCTTTTTCCAATCTGCTTAGCGATTTGCTCTTGGGTATAATTAAACTGCGTCATGAGTTTTTGATAGGCTTCGGCTTCCTCAAGTGGGTTGAGATCATCACGCTGTATGTTCTCTACGATGGCAAGTTCTAGGGCTTCTGTATCATTGCATTCGCGAATGATTACGGGTACTTCGACGTAATTAAGTGTTTTGGCGGCGCGCCAACGACGTTCACCCGCAATAATTTCATAACGGCCAAGGTCAAGTTTGCGAACAACGAGGGGCTGAATAATTCCCTTCTCCCGGATGGAATCAATCAGGGACATGAGCTTTTCATCATCAAAAACGGAACGTGGTTGAAATTGTCCCGGCTTAAGTTGGCTTACAGGGAGGGTTGTTACATTCCCAAAAATTTGGTCATTCATGGGGGGGAGGCTTTCGCCAAGAAGGGCGGAGAGCCCCCGACCGAGGCTTGGACGTTTGTTTTGGCTCATGTTAACCGACCTTTCCATCGACTGCTATATCCATTGACATGGTATTTTCTTTTTGTATAATTTCGCGGGCAAGATTCATATATCCCTGGGATCCTACGGATTTCATATCATAGATAAGAACAGGTTTGCCGTGGGAGGGTGCTTCGGATACCTTACTATTACGCGGAATTTCTGTTTTAAAAACCTTGTCCCCCAAAAATTGTCGTACATCTTTGGCGACCATTTGGCACAAGGAACTACGTTTATCATACATGGTCAAAACAACCCCAAAGAGTGAAAGTTTTGGGTTATGGGTGCGCTTAATTTTATGAATCGAGCTAAGGAGATAGCTTAGACCCTCCAGAGCATAATACTCACATTGAAGAGGAACAAGAACGGAGTCCGCAGCAATCATGGCATTGAGCGTCAGCAGCCCCATGGAAGGTGGGCAATCGATAATAATATAGTCGAACATATCGACGTAAGGGTCAATAATATCACGAAGAATGCTGCTACGATTTTCCAGAGACACAAGCTCAACCTCAGCTCCTAGCAGATCAATGGACGACGGAATAATGGATAGACCTGGAATACTTGTCCGAATGAGGACTTGACCGAGGGTGCATTCGCCAATCAGAAGATTATATGTATTGAAAATGCGTTGACGTTTTGAAATGCCAAGCCCTGTAGAGGCATTGGCTTGTGGATCCATGTCGATGAGGAGGACACGACGTTCAGCGGCAGCGAGGGCGGTGGCAAGGTTGACGCTGGTTGTCGTTTTCCCAACGCCACCCTTTTGATTTGCAATAACGATTGTTCTTGCCATATCTATTTCTTTGTAAGGTTTTCTATCCTTATTATTACACCGTCGGTTGATGTTTGACTAGGGAAAATATGAGATGAAAAATTGTAAATTTTTCTGGATTCTTCAAGCTCCTCCTCATAATTCTTCCCCTTCAGGTGGAGGCCAATGGTTGTTTCACGTGAAACATTAAGTTGGTATCCAAAAATTGTTTTAAGGGTTGAAAAGGCTCGAGACGTCACAATGTCGTATGTCTTGTGCGCTGTTCCAGCATCGTGAAGAACGTGACAATGAGGCAAGGAACAAACCCTTAACGCTTCCTTGAGAAAAATAACTTTTTTCATGATAATATCTGTAAGCGTTACATGGAGACCATGAATGCCGAGAACAACACCAGGAAATCCACCACCTGAACCGATATCAAATACAGTTCCTGTGGGATTGTCAATATATGTCAATAATTGAATGCTATCATTCCAATGACGTTCATTGAATTCTTCAAGGGAATTATCTTGAACAAGAGCTATCTGCTTATTCCAACGAAAAAGGAGATCACGGTAGATCTCCTTTTTTGCATTAATTGTTTCACGTGAAACAAGATCTGTGGGATTCATAGATACTTTCTAGACCTGCATAATTTCTTTTTGTTTTGCTTCAAGCTGAGCATCAATTTTTTTAATATGCTCATCTGTTACTTTTTGAATGTCAGCAGAAAAACGCTTATGTTCATCCTCAGATATTTCTTTATCTTTCTCACGTTTCTTGAGCGTATCCATGCCATCACGACGTACATTACGAACAGCAATACGCGCATCTTCTGCATACTTTGCGGCGATTTTTGATAATTCAGAACGACGCTCTTCATTAAGTGCAGGGAGTGGCACACGAATAACTTGTCCTTCCGCTGCAGGATTGAGGCCAAGATTAGCATCACGAATGGCTTTTTCAACAGCCTTTGCAAGGCCGCGGTCCCAGACCTGCACTGTTAATAGGCGTGATTCCGGCGCACTCACTGTTGCGACTTGATTAAGAGGTGTCATTGAACCATAGGAATCCACCTTAATATGTTCAAGAAGATTAACGGAAGCCCGCCCCGTGCGAAGCCCACCAAGTTCTTTGTGTAGCATATCAAGGGCTTGTGTCATACGTCGTTGCATATCTTTTGTGAGTTCATCGGTCATGTATTTCTCTCCTTAAATAATACGTGTGCAGCGCCCGCGCCCTGCAATAAAATTAACAATGTCATGGGTTTTTTCAATGGAAAAAATAATAAGGGGAATACCATGATCACGAAGTAACGTAAACGCTGTGGCATCCATCACTTTTAGATTTTTTTGAATGACTTCATCATAGCTAAGGGTCTCATAAAAAATCGCATCCTTATGATATTTGGGATCCGCAGAATAAACACCATCCACTGTCGTTGCCTTAAGCAAGACATCACAGTTCATCTCTAAGGCACGGAGTGCTGCGGCTGAGTCTGTTGTAAAGTAGGGATTTCCTGAGCCTGCTGCAAAGATAACAATTTTACCTTTCTCCATATGACGCATAGCACGACGTCGTACGTAGGGCTCCGTCGCCGCTTGACAATCAAAACTACTCATGACACGGCAGTGAACCCCATTGGATTCAATGGCCTGCTGTAGGGCTATGGCATTAATAATCGTTGCCAGCATTCCCATGGTATCGGCCGTTGGGCGATCCAGATAGGTCGTCTGAGCAAGTTCAGAGCCACGCACAATATTGCCGCCACCCACAACAATACAAAGCTCAAAGCCTTGCTCCTTAAGGGCGATCATATCAATAGCAATGCGGGAAAGGGTGGGGAAATGAAATACTTTTTTTTCTTTCAAAATCTCCGAATGAGTTTGGGAGGAGGGTGATGGGTGGACGGATCCATTCCCCCCACCATGATCCGCAAGGGATTCACCAGAGATTTTGATAAGAATACGTTTTTTGGGTATCACAGCCAAAAAATCTATGCTTTTGCTTGAGCTAGAACTTCGGCAGCAAAGTCAGACTCTTGCTTTTCAATGCCTTCACCCAGTGCATAGCGCTCAAATGCAACGAGCTTCACTGGTGTACCGAGTGTGGCTGCAGACGCCTCCACAATATCTTTGACACGTTGGCTTGGGTCCATAACAAATGCTTGTTCAAGCAACACAACTTCTTCGTAGAATTTGCGTATACGTCCTTCAACCATCTTTTCGATAATCTCCTCAGGACGTCCTGATGCACGCGCTTGATCCACAAGAATCGTGCGTTCACGCTCGAGAGCTGTTGGATCAAGATCATCTGTGCTCAAGGATTGAGGTTGTGTTGCCGCAATATGCATAGCAATTTTACGACCAAGGTCATTGAGTTTTTCAGCATCACCCGTCGATTCAAGGGCAACGAGAACACCAATCTTTCCAAGACCAGGAGCTGTCGCATTATGAATATAAGACGTTACGACACCATGATTCACCTGAAGACGTTTCACACGGCGTAGTGCCATGTTTTCGCCAATAACCGCAATAAGGTGGGTGATAGCTCCTTGAACGGTACCGCCTTCGCCAGGATAAGCATGGGCTGCAAGTTCGTCCACGGACATAGTCTTTGATGCAGAAATCTTAGCAACGGTGTTGACCATTTCTTGGAATTTTTCATTGCGTGCCACAAAGTCTGTCTCAGCATTCACCTCAACAACCACACCAACAGTTCCTTCGGTGTGTGCTGCAACCAAACCTTCGGCGGCTACACGGCCCGCTTTTTTAGCAGCAGCGGAAAGCCCCTTTTTACGGAGCCAATCAATAGATTCTTCAACGTTGCCATTGTTTTCCATTAATGCTTTTTTACAATCCATCATGCCAACGCCAGTTTTTTCGCGAAGCTCTTTTACGAGTGCAGCAGTAATTTCAGCCATTATTAATCTTCCTCTATTCTAACTTTATCTATCAACTATTCTTGAATGCTATCAGCAAGATCCTCAACCGGTGCATTTGCTGCGGCACCAATGTCAATACCTGCGCTGATCATTTCTTTTTGAAGACCATCAAGAACAGCACCTGAAATAAGCTCACAGTACAATTCAATGGAACGCATTGCGTCATCGTTACCCGGAATCGGGAACATCACATCATCAGGGGATGAGTTGCTGTCGAGGATGGCAATAACAGGAATACCAAGGCGTTTTGCTTCTTGAATAGCAATAGCTTCTTTGTTTGTGTCAACCACAAAAAGAATATTGGGAAGGCCGCCCATTTCACGGATGCCACCAAGAGCCATCTCAAGCTTGTTATAGTCGCGTTCCATATTGAGTGTTTCTTTTTTTGTCATGCGGCCTGGATTCTCGCGAAGCTTATCCATTTCTTTCATGCGTTTAATGGATTGGTTTACCGTTTTCCAGTTTGTAAGTGTTCCACCAAGCCAGCGGTGGTTAATGTAATACTGTCCACAACGTGTTGCTGCTTCTTTAAGAATGTCAGAGGCTTGGTTCTTTGTGCCAACAAAAAGCACGCGACCGCCGGAGGATACAACATCCTTCACCGCTTCAAGAGCCTTGTGGAGCAGGGGAACAGTTTGCTCCAAGTCCATAATGTGGATGCCATTGCGCACACCAAAAATGAACGGTGCCATTTTAGGATTCCAACGACGTGTGTGGTGACCGTAGTGAACGCCAGCC
>JAIESS010000077.1 GCA_019745755.1 Alphaproteobacteria bacterium | reverse complement strand
AAATGAAAAATCGTTTTTCAGAAGTCACTGCGAATCTCGGCTATCCCATTTTTACTGTGAACACGACGTATGTTTACGTGGATAAACGAGAAACACCTCTTGGTCAACCCATCAATCAAATTAATTGGCAGGTAACATCAAAAATCACAGACGCTTGGTCCATTGGCTTTACCCGCAGCCAAAACCTCTCCCGTTTAGAGAAAAATGCACGGGCCTATATGGCATCGGGTATTTATCAAAATGACTGTTTTCAACTCAGTCTTGGCTTTTACCGTACCCACTACAGTGATCGCGATATAAAGCCTGACAGTGGTGTTTTACTACAATTCAACTTTAAAAATCTTGGCGTCTTTAAACCCTTCTCCTCTGGTTCTTTCCCAGGCGTTGGCTTTAGAAAAGTAGAGTATTAGCGCGAAGTAGACGTGACAAAAGTTCCAGCTCCTAATGCACCACGCTATTGCGGGGAAGGACGAGTTCTTTGTAAAAACGAAGCCCCCTTTTCCCGTGTTGTTTAACGCTATACATAGCGGTGTCAGCATGGTTAATAAGATCCATAGGTGATTCGCTGTCCGAAGGAGTGCAAGCAATACCCATGCTCGCCCCCACAGTGAGTGTGATGGAGCCACGGACATAATCACTGCAAATGGCTTCCAGCATACGGTCAGCAATGGCGCGAATAGCCTCTTCATTCATTATATTTTTAAGAAGAACCGTAAATTCATCACCACCAAAACGCGCTACAATATCCCCTTGGCGTATGCTTGCCTTGAGACGCTGGGCCACTTGTTTAAGGATCCAATCCCCCATTTCATGGCCGTGGGTATCATTGATTTCTTTAAAGCCATCCAAATCTACCACCAAAATAGCAAGAGGTGTGCGGTTGTTTTGATCCTGCATAATATGCTCTAGACGCTGGATGAAGAATTGGCGGTTCACGGTCCCTGTTAAACTATCATAATACGCCAAATAGGCCAGATGATGACGGCCGAGGTTTGCCTCACTTTGATCCTTAATCAGGATGATTTTATGATTCTCCATGGTTGTTTGAAACCTATAACTCAGTACATGGCCCGTAGCGAGTTTTTCTTCCCAATCACAGATATTTTGAGAAAGTTTTTCCTCTACATCCTTGATGTAGGTTTTTGCTGTTTTTTGAATCAGTGTGTCATAGAGATGATGTTTGATATTTTTTTGGATGAGTGTAAGAAAATTCACATTTTTAAGAGCAAGAGTAGTATTGTCCTCCTCGTTTTTATCCGCCTTATCGCGTTGTAAATGAGGGAAGAAATCAAAGACTTTTGTGTTGTAATTAATGATATTATTTTCTTCATCAAGAAGTAAAAACGCATCATCCAAGTCATTAATGACGTGTTCTAGCTCTTCCATGGCTTCTTTATATTCTTGCTTTTTCTTTTGACGGTATCGATGCAAGATCATTCTATTGAGAGCGGAATGAACGCGCGCTTTGAGAAGAACTGTATTAATGGGTTTCACAACATAATCATCAACGCCTTCATTAAAGGCTTTCGTGATGAGATCGCTGTCATCCCCGGCACAAAGGAGCATAACAAAAATATGGGTGCGGTCACTGGCGCAGTAATCCTTTAATTCTTGTGAAAATGCTGCAAAGCTCAGATTATCGATCATGATAATATCGATAGGCAGCACATCGTCATAAAGCAGTGTGAGAGTGCTTTCGCTTGAGTCTGAAAAATAAACGGTATGACCTTCACCTTGAAGGCGTGTGGCCAGACTTGACCGGGTGTTTGGATTTTTATCCAAGACGAGAATATGTCCCTTCACTTCCTTTGGCAGCGCATCGGATTCCGCAGAAAGAGTAAGCAAGCTTTCAATATGTTGTTGTTGTAGTGTGTGTTTTATTTTTTCTTTCAGCGTGACATCAGCAACATGATCGGTAAAGTTAAGGGCTGCTAAGAAATGTATCACATCATGAATGTTTTGTTGTGTAAAGGGATCATGAAGGGACGGTAGTGACCCATTCAAGGCTTCCACGCATTGGCTTTTCAAAGTATTGAGCTTTGCATAGCTATTATCAAGGGATGCTTTGATCCCCTCCGTCGCTTTATACCCAATTAAAAAAGTATCAATAGCCTCTTTTATTCTCATAAAAGCAGCATCACGGCTTTGGTTTTGTTTCAAAAAATGGGTCAGTACATGGGTGATATCTGCGCCCATGGTTTAAATGCTTTCTTCTGGATTGTAACTGTCAGGTGATTCAGGTTCATAGAAATCCCCCGTATCATCATTCTCCATACTATAATTTTCGGGATAGTCGTGGGGAGATACCGTTGAATCATCATCGTCCGTTTCATTCTTATAGAAATCTATAGAGTCCTCGCTCTCACCTGTTAGGCCATCACCACCTGCGGTATCATGATCATAAGGATCACCATTCTCAGGAGGCATATCATCGGCAAGATCATTTGTATTGTGATGTTCAACATTATCATCAGCCCATGCGTACTCCATAAAACTCAAGGACAGTACGATCATTACTGCGGCACATCTACTCATAAAGTATGTCGTTATTTCACTGGTTGAGCTAAGCACTTTTATCACTCTCATACATCAAATCTCCATTATCATTATAGAGTTATCTTACCACGTAAATATTAACAAAGTGATAAAAGTATGAAAAATTCATGCATGTTATCAATCCATCGTACTACGTTCAAAAACTTGCCCTTTTTCAAGGGATTCGTTACTCTATAGGGTGTTATATAAAGGAAAAAGTATGTTTGAAAATTTAACAAGCCGCCTTACCACTGTTTTTGATAAGCTTCGGGGACGGGGTGCTCTGAGCGAAGCGGATGTGACTGAATCCCTGCGTGAAATACGCATTGCTTTGCTTGAGGCAGACGTTGCTCTTCCTGCCGTCAAGCACTTTATTGAGGATGTGCGAAAAGTCGCCATTGGCCAAGATATTCTCAAGAGCATTACGCCGGGGCAGATGATTGTTAAGATCGTGTACGACCACCTGATTACATTGCTTGGCGCGGACATTGTGCCCCTCAATATCTCTGCTGTGCCACCTATTGCCTATCTCATGGTGGGATTGCAGGGTTCAGGAAAGACAACGTCATCGGCAAAATTGGCGCGCTTCATTAAGGATAAGCTTAATAAAAAGCCCCTTCTTGTTTCCTTGGATGTGTACCGCCCGGCGGCGCAAAAGCAGCTCGCTATCCTCGGGGAGCAGCTTGATATTACATCCCTTCCCATTGTTGAGGGTGAATCGCCTCTCGCTATTACAAAACGTGCCTTTGATATGGCAAAGAAACAGGGCATCGATGTTATTCTTTTAGACACAGCGGGTCGTCTTCATATTGACGATGAGCTCATGGAAGAAATTCAGGGGATTCAAGCTTATGCTAAACCTTTGGAAACGCTTCTTGTGGCGGATGCCATGACGGGTCAAGATGCCGTTGTGATGGCGGAGGCTTTTAATAAAGCTGTGCCTATTACTGGTGTGATTTTAACCCGTCTTGATGGTGATGCACGAGGTGGTGCTGCGCTGTCGATTCGCCATATTACGGGACAGCCCATTAAATTCATGGGCGTGGGTGAGAAGCTGGAGCAGCTTGAAGTCTTTGACCCAAGCCGTATTGCGGACCGCATTTTGGACCGTGGTGATATTGTGGCCCTTGTTGAAAAAGCTGCCTCTGCTATGGATGAGGGGGAAGCAGCAAAGATGGCTGAGAAGATGCAAAAGGGGATCTTTACCCTGAATGATCTCTCTAAACAACTAGGGCAAATGCTAAAAATGGGCGGCATGGGCGGCCTCATGAACCTGATGCCAGGTATGGGAAAGCTCAAGGATAAAATTAACGAGGCGGGGGTGGATGATAAGGCTGTAAAGCGTCAAATCGCCATTATTAGCTCCATGACAAAAAAAGAACGACGGGACCCAAAACTTCTTAACGGATCCCGTAAAAAACGCATTGCTAAGGGCTCCGGTGTTGAGGTGTCTGAAGTGAACCGCCTCCTTAAGCAATTTGAGCAGATGGCTGATATGATGAAAAAATTAAAGAAGATGGGCGGAGGCAAGACCATGATGCGCGGCGGCCTTAAGGGGTTATTTGGGGGATAATATTAAGATACTTCAATGAATTTTTTCGTTAGCAGGGCGATTTTTTCAAGAACTACATAAACACAAAAAGACTCTCGAATTTTAATGGTCTTTTTGTGAAAATTATGATTTTTTAGAATCCTCTTCCTCATTTTTTTTCTTCCCATGATGCGATTCTCGGAGCTTATTCTCGACAACTGTTAGCATTTCTTCGAGTTTATCAATTTTAAAATTTAGGTCTTCTACTTGTGCTATCATCCGCTTTGTTTTTTCCTGATCGACATCGATATCAGAATTAACTTCGCTGTTCGCCCCTTGAGCATTAGAAAAGCTAAGAGCTATGAAAATAGAGAAAAAAATATATCGCATATGTAAGCTCTTTTATTTATGGATTTTTATACTGAATAACTTTTTGGTCGATCACCCCAAAGGGATTGCCCATGGAAATACGGACACTATCGCCGAACTGTAAAAAGGGTGTAGAGGGTTTGCCCTCATTAATCGTCTCCAACATACGACGTTCCGCAAGACAGCAGGATCCCTTGCTCCGATCAAGATTAGACACAGTTCCTGACCCTACAATGGTTCCAGCAATAAGGTGACGGGTTTTAGCTGCGTGAGCAACAAGCTCACCAAAGTTAAAAGTCATATCCTCGCCAGCATTGGGTGCACCGAAGCGTTCATAGATGCCGTCCTTACGTTTTATCTCCACCTGAAGAGGAAGGCCCACTTTAGCGTCCTTCCACGCATCACCAAGGACGGCCGGTGTAATGGCAAAGGGAGAGAAAGCTGAGGCGGGCTTACCGTGGAGGAATCCGAATCCTTTGGCAAGCTCCCCCGGGATAAGGCCACGAAGACTCACATCATTGACAATCATGATGAGCTTTATGTGAGAAGCTGCATCCTTAGCCGACACACCCATGGGAACATCATCTGTAATTACAGCTACTTCGGCTTCCATATCAATACCGTAAGATTCATTGGCAACCTCAATAGCGTCATGAGGGCCAACAAACTTATCCGAGGCACCTTGGTACATGAGTGGATCTGTCCAAAAACTTTCCGGCATGTCGGCACCGCGTGCCTTTCGTACAAGCTCCACATGGTTGACATAGGCACTTCCGTCTACCCATTGATAAGCGCGGGGTAGGGGGGAATGAAAATGTGTAAAATCGGGAAGGGGGAGTCCTGAACCCGGATGCTCTTCAAGATGTTTTGACCCTGCGGCAAGGACACCAAGGGCAGTGTCCCAGTTGTCCAATGCTGATTGCATGGTTTTGAACTG
>JAIESS010000156.1 GCA_019745755.1 Alphaproteobacteria bacterium | reverse complement strand
AATTCTATGATATTAAAGTATTAAAAAATCATCGTCATGGTGCTGTTCTTCTCTTTTTTTTAATGCTAGCATGTTTTTTTGAAGCATTAAAGGTGTGTTGTTATTAACCAAATAATTTTCCAAGACCGCTGTTCCCAAATGCTTTTTCTAAAAATCCTCCAAGAGCCCCTTTGGCCTTTTCTTCAAATTTTTTGCCTATATCTTTTACTTTATCATTTTTTTTCTTTTTATCGTTCTTCTCTTTTTCTTGTTTTTTTTGCTCTTCTCCTGGAAAAATAGTCACATCAAGTGTTTTATGTTTAGTGGATAGCGTCTCTTGATCCCAGTCGTGGGTGGTTTTTTCATGGGGAAGATGCGCTGTGATCGGGATATGTGTGTTTGCTATTCCCGAGCGTTCTCCGTTATGTTGAGTGTCCCCACCATCTGTTGTGGTTTTCTTGTCTAAGAAGAATCCTTTTTTAGGATCAAAATGCGTGCGATCTCCCTCAGGAATCATATCGTACAGATATTCAAGAATGGCATGCTTTGGGCTCGTTTTTTGGGCTTTTTTAACAAGCTCTCCCACAACTTCTTTAAGATTTTCAATGTCAGCAACTGATTTTTTATTAATTTTTTGAGCAATATGTTCAAGCCTACCCAGGAATTTATCCATACCACTTTTAAATGTTGTGATGTGTTGTTCATAATCCGTGTGATGGCCTTTAACACCCTCTTGATCCAGCACTTTTTGAAGCATCATTATCATGATATGGCCTGTTGTAAGACGTTTTTTTGCATCCTTACGTGTCATAGCTTCTTCAAATTCCTTATCTGTCAGTTTATCGGGTGAAGGAAACTTCGTTGTTTTAAACTCATTTTTTGTAGCTTCCGGCATTTTCTCAAAAAGAGCTCTTGCAAAATCAAATGTGTCATCGTAACGCGTATGCTCTTGAACTTTCTTTATTAATCCTTTCATATCACGACGAAGGGGGTGATTTTCTGGAAGTTTTGAAAGATATTCTTCCATACGATCTGTGATATATTTTAGATAGTCCGCGCGTATTTGACAGCGACGGCACTCATTTTCCTTTGTGCTATAAACAAGTGCATAAAGCGCCTTGTAGGTTTCCGTTGCTACCTTTTCACCACGGTTATCCTTAAAAGCTTTGCCTATTTTATATTTTTTTTCGCTATCATTAATGATTTTTCGAATACGTCGAAGCTCAGTGAGCATGATAAAATGTGTTGTCTCAGGAATAATAATGTGAGTTTGTTCGTCTTTTGGAAGCTCTTTCACCAGTCTATGTAAAATTTTTCCAATATATTCGCGTTCTTGAAGTATTTTACGCAGTATATCGAGACGATCTAAAAGTTCTCGTTTGGGACGTTCATACCCCTTCGGAAGAAGATTGATAAAGCGTTCTATCTTTGAAAAAAAGTCCTTTATTGAGGATACTGTATCATATTTTTGTGATTTTTCGAGGTGCTCCGCCATTTCAAAGAGAAGCACTTCAAGTTCGGTTTTGCTCAAATCACCGGGAAGAATCTGTTTTATTTTGTCCTCTGTTGGGAGATCAAGACGTTCCCCTCCTTGAAGTCGGTGAATGGCGTCATCGGATAAGACTTTTAAAAGATACGTGCCAAAAGAAATTTTACTTGTTTGAATATTGTTTTGAATTTCTTTTCTTATTTTGTTGAGAGTTGCTTCAATACTTCGCATTGAATTGTAATCATAATAACGCCTCAATTCATTCATATGATCATCAAAAACGTCCGTATAGGTTTTAGAACAATCGCGCTCAACCCAGCACCCCTTTCCAGGCGATTCATTCATGCGACTAAACTGACTAATAAGGGTATGAATGGATTCTTGATAGAGGGCTGCATCTTGAGCTAAGCGCTCCTGTCGTTCTTGTTCTATGTGTTGGCGTGATACGGGCGTTTGAGGTGTGGTTTGCCTGTAGGACGCTGATGTAATATTCGTTGTTGCTAACACTAAAAAGGCAAAGAAAAAGAGCACTCTGTTCATGATCAAAATCAAAGATAAGGTGTATATCCTACTCAATAGATTAAAGGTCAATGATTAATAATTTATTAATTTTTAGAAATTAATTCTTCTGCTGTTCTTCGTAAATAATCACCTCGTCAGAGCGGGCGAAATTAAGGACAGCACGAGCACGCTCTTCAAGCATATCAAGGTCAAGACTATCAGGACGTAGCAAGTACACGCGGCGCTCAATGGTTTCCTTTTGAGATTGGAGATGATTGAGCTCAGCCCGCACCGTTTCAAGCTTTTGTTTCATCCGTAACATGGAAAGGAGGCCACGTTCACCTTGGATACTATGATAGATAAAATAGGTCACACAGAAAAAGGCAATGAGAGGCCCCATCAGCCCCCTCACCTGGCGTTGTTGAAAAATGCTGAAGGGGTTTTTGAGTGTTTTTAAGGTTACCATGTCTCTCTACCACGTCTTAAAAATATCATTGGCAAAGCGTGCAGACGTTCCAAGATTATCACTTATCCGTAGCAGCTGATTATATTTTGCGGTGCGCTCTGACCGGCAAAGGGAGCCTGTTTTTATTTGTCCTGCATTGGTGGCCACAGCTAAATCCGCAATAAATGTATCCTCCGTCTCCCCCGACCTATGGGATATAATCGTGCGGTAAGATGCACGGTGCGCGCATTGAATGACATCTAGTGTTTCTGTGACTGTGCCGATTTGATTGAGTTTAATCAAAATAGCATTACCGCAATTAAGGGCTATCCCTTTTTCTAAGCGGGTTTGATTGGTCACAAAAAGGTCATCTCCCACAATTTGAACACGGTGCCCAAGGGTTGCTGTCATCGCCTGGAAACCCATGAAGTCATCTTGATCAAGAGGATCTTCGATGGAGAGAATAGGATACGCATCCACAAGTTTTGTATACTCAGCAATCATAGAATGACTATCGTGTGTTTGCCCCTCAAACATGTAGTGACCAAGGGTATCATCGTAAAATTCGCTGGCTGCCACATCAAGGGCAAGAGCAATATCTTCACCGGGTTCTAACCCAGCCTCATTGATGGCTTGCATAATAAGGTCAAGGGCAGCAACAGCCCCACCAAGTTGAGGGGCAACGCCGCCTTCGTCACCGACGGCAACGGAAATACCACGGTTTTTGAGGATGCCTTTGAGAGTATGGAAGACAGCGGCAGACATTTCAAGGGCCTCCATCATATCCCGTGCCCCCACAGGAACAATCATGAATTCTTGGATATCAAGGCCGTTATTAGCGTGGGCGCCGCCATTAATAATATTAACGAGAGGCATGGGCAAGGTATTGGCAGTCGTACCACCGAGATAGCGATAGAGTGGCATTTTATGAGCGCGTGCAGCTGTTTTTGCGCAGGCCATGCTCACTGCAAGAAGAGCATTGGCACCGTATTTGCTTTTATTGTCCGTACCATCAATATCACACAAAAGAGCATCGATGGTGCGTTGTTGGTCCACACGGCGCCCCTGAAGCAGTTGAAAAATATCCGATTCAATGGCCTCCACAACTTTGCGAACACCTTTGCCGTGAAAGCGGTGCATATCACCGTCACGCATCTCTAAAGCTTCGAATTTCCCGGTGGATGCGCCCGACGGTACGGCAGCGCGGGCCATAATGCCAGAATCAAGGCTCACCTCAACTTCTACTGTTGGAAAACCGCGGGAATCCAAAATTTCCCGGGCAATAATATTACGAATCGCAAGAGAATTGTTTGTTGTGTAAAGACTATGCGGCATAGATACTCTCCATGGTGGGAAGGGTTGCTAAGTATTCTTTTGTCATCAGATCAAGGTCGCGCATGTGAGAGAGGATGCTCGGCAGATAGTCTAGCGGAATCATGTTGGGGCCATCACTCGGTGCTTTGTTCGGATCATTATGTACTTCCATAAAAATAGATGCCACGCCCGTTGCAAGGGCTGCACGAATAAGGAGAGGAGCAAACTTACGTTCACCCGATGTGGTTGCTCCAGCGCCGCCTGGTTGTTGGACCGAATGGGTTGCGTCGAACATAATAGGGTAGCCTGTTTCTCCCATGATCTCTAAAGCACGAAAATCGGACACAAGTTGGTTATAGCCAAAGCTCACACCGCGCTCACACAAGATAATATTCGTATTGCCAAAACTCTCCATTTTCTTAGCCACATTTTTCATATCCCAAGGAGCAAGAAATTGTCCCTTTTTGACATTAATGGGTTTGCCTGTTTTTGCGGCGGCCTTGAGAAAATCCGTTTGACGGCAAAGGAGTGCTGGCGTTTGAAGTACATCAACATACTGTGCCGCAATGGCACATTGTTGCTCATCATGCACATCCGTTAGGATAGGCACACCAAAGGTTGTTTTAATCTCGTCCAAAATTTCAAGTCCGGCCTCCACACCAATGCCACGCTCACTCTGTGCACTCAAACGATTGGCCTTGTCATAGGAGGATTTGTAGATAAAGGGAATGCCTGCTTTTTCTGTGAGGTTTTTAAGTGCTTCTGCCATACGTAGTGCGTGGTCCCGGCTTTCAATAACACAGGGGCCAGCCACAAGGACAAAGGGAAGATTATTACCCATTGTAATAGTGTCGGTGATTTTAACGTGATGTTGATGTGATTTTGAGCTTTGTGTCATTTTTTCTCATCTAAAAGTATGTGTATATTTGATCTATTAATGTTCAGATCAATCTAACAATGTTGGTAATGAATGTCTGTGCTATTTTTAGCATAGTTTCTCACTTTTCTTTACCTTTTCTTAACTATCTCTGCGTTATCCTATCTCTAAGGTGGTTAGTAAGATCCAGTGAAGCTGGGTCCGTGACGGAGCCAAAGTCTATAGTGTGTGTACGTACTGCAGTGTAGGCGAAAAATGAGAGAGTGCAAGCTTTTTCATGTCCTTCGGTGGGTGATTCCAGCGGAGTTGGTTAGTCATGTCGAGGTGGAGCGAGGGGATGGGCAGATCACTGGAGATTCAAGGCCGGGAGGGCCCCACCGGGGAAGTTATGTCCAGACGATGGGAAGAAGGGGGCACTGGTGGTGGGGGGGAGTATCCCTAATAGGACTGTGATGAAAAAGAAGGAATTTTTTCTTTAATCATCAACATTGATGCGATCTTCATGGGAGTTTGGGCATGAAATCACAAGAAAGTGGACAGCTGCATTTGATTGATTGAATACTTTGTGAGGTGTGCAGGGCATAACTGTGATGCATTCATTTTCTTCTAACATGTGATTTATTTCGTTTATTTCGATCGTTAACCTACCCTTCAAAACATAAAATACTTGCTCCGTTTTATCATGGTAATGTTTAGTTTCTGAGGCGCCAGGTGGTATAGTTTCTGCGATAACCGTAAATTGGCCAT
>JAIESS010000030.1 GCA_019745755.1 Alphaproteobacteria bacterium | reverse complement strand
GGGTTGTTTATGAGCAGTGTAAGAAGAGCATGGAGACAAAAAAATAAGAAGGAGGAAAATTTTTCCTCAATTTCATAAAAAAATAGATTTTGTTAACCTTTTGTTAACTAATCAGCCTTCAGAATGAGTCATTGGTTAAACCAATTAATGTCTACCCACCATTCTTAGAAGGAGATTTACCCATGAAGCAAATCGTATCAATGGCCCTAGCCCTCGCACTAACCACATCTTTTTCCTACGCTATGGATGATGAAAAGGATCTCACACCAAAAGCAAGCAGTAGTAGCAAGTCCTTTTCCGGAAGTATTGAAAAATTAACGTCTGTTAAGGCTGATGCCCTTCAAAAAGAAAAAAAGGCAGCCCTTTTAAAGCTTGAACAAGAAAAGCAAAAAATTACAAGCCACGTTTCTTTTACAGCAAAGCTTCCTGGGATTATCGAGGGATTAAATAATGCAGCAGGTACAACAGGCGCTGTCATTGAGCATATTGGATCAGGGCGTGAAGCACTTGGCGATTATATTTCACAATTAGAATCAAATAGCAGCAAAACATCAAACATAGAAAAGCTTCAAGGTCTTGCAAGTCACCTTTCCGAAGAGACTTTTGGCAAATCAGGTCTTTCATTGCTCAAAGGGTCCGTTGGTTATAGCAGTGTGGACGGGAATGCGCTATTGACATTAAAAAATCTAGGTGTATCTGCTGTTGATATTAAATATCATTGCGAAATTATTAATGATTCCATTCTAATGAAAGATAGAAAAAAAGCAGGAAACGTTAGCCTTTTTGTAAGTTTAGATACGAGTGGTCGTGCTAAAACAATCTTTGAAGGTCGTGTTTCAGATGTTCTTGCTCAAATGGCAGGATCGAATGTTTTAACTATCTTCAATGGAGGTGTTCTTTTATCCTTAAAAGAGGTTGGACTTTTGAAGGATTCAAGTGATGAAACCGGTGATGTTGCGGATCATCTGTTTAAAGCAGGTGTTGCAAAGCAGTTCCAATTCACAATTCAAAAAGAAATCGCGAACAGTCTAGAGTTCCCTGTGGCTGAAGAGAATATTGAAGATAGAAATGCCCATCTTTACTCATTGGCCTGCTTACCGTTTGGAACAATGTTGCAACAAACCGCAACAATGATGAATCTTCCAGGACGCTCACCAAAATCCTTTAAGCCTGTTCTTGAAGCCATGGCTACAATGATGGAGCAAGAAATTGAAAATAAGAAGAAAGACATTGAAAGTCTTGAGGCTCGCGCTGCCGAAGTTCTTGAGAAAGTTGATCATATAATGTCTTAAAACTATGTGTTGAGACGAAACCCTCCCTTGTTTTTTCCTGGGAGGGTTTTTTTATATCTATAGTTTGAAGCACGTCCATTTTTTATCATAATGCCATTACCCCATACATCTTATGAAAATCAAAAAACAATTTTTCTCATTTTCCTTTACCTTTTCTTAACCACCTCAGTGATATCCTGATTATAGTGGTTAGTAAGATCCAGTGAAGATGGGTCCGTGACGCAGCCAAAGTCTATAGTGTATGTACGTACTGCAGTGTAGGTGAAAAATGAGAGAGTGCAAGCTTTTTCATAACCTTCGATGGGTAATTCCAGCGGAGTTGGTTAGTCATGTCGAGGTAGAGCGAGGGGATGGGCAGATCACTGGAGATTCAAGGCCGGGAGGGCCCCACCGGGGAAGCTATGTCTGCGCAACAAAGGGTAGTGGTAAAAATCACTAGAAAATATAAAACAAGAAACTCTCCTTAATGCATGTTAGCTATAAATTTTTTAGCGCGATCAGAGTGTGGATCTTTAAAAAAATCCGAGGCCTCACGCATTTCAGCCACAAAACCCCCGTCCAAAAAAAGCACATAATCGGCAATTTTCTCAGCCAAGCGAAGTTCGTGCGTTGCAATAACAAGTAGCTCGCAGGATGCGCGTATGTCACTCAAAAGCGCCGCCACATCATTCACCATTTCAGGATCAAGGGCACTTGTAGGCTCATCCAGTAATAAAATTTTCGGCGCCATCATGAGAGATCGTGCAATGGCAATACGCTGTTTTTGCCCACCCGAAAGTTGGTGGGGGTAGGCATCTACCTTATCTTTGAGGCCAAAATGCTCTAGTAACTCATAGGCTTTCTTTAAAATGTCCGCTTTTTTACCACCCTTTAAAAGAGGCGCCAACATTAAATTTTCCATGATGGTTTTATGCGGAAACAATTGGAAATTTTGAAAGACAAGGCCAATCGCACCTTTTTCCATATGAGGTAAACTTTGTCCCTCATACACCATCGTGCCGCTATAGTTTTCAATCCCAGCGATACAGCGCAGCAACGTGGATTTGCCGCTACCTGATGGGCCGAGTAACACCAATGTTTTACGCGCGGGTACGGAAAAATGAATATCCTTTAGAATGTCCAAACCGCTTGAAACAGTTTTTGATATGTTTTTTGCGATGAATCCAGATTTAGGCATAACGCATTTTCCTTTCCAATTGGGTAGCAAGGAAGGTCAGCACTAAAATCATAATGTAGTAGCAAAGTGCTACAGTTAAATACGGTTCGAAATACAAATATTTTTCTGCAGCAATGATTTGAGCACGTCTGAAGAGATCGGCTTCTCCAATCACTGAAACAAGGGCGGACTCCTTAAGCAAGTCAATCCACTCATTCACAAGGGAGGGAAGCGACACGCGAAAGGCTTGGGGAAAAATAATATGACGCAGAGTTTGAGTACGGCTAAGGCCAAGAACTTTGCCTGCCTCCCATTGGCCGATGTCAATGCTTTGAAGACCAGAGCGAATAACTTCGGATGTATAGGCAGCGGAGTTAAGTGAAAATGTGAGGACCCCTGCCAAAAACGGGGACATGTTGTACCCTGTAAGGGCTGGTAGTCCGAAAAAAATAAGACTTAGTTGTACAAGGAGTGGCGTGCCACGAAAAACAGACGTGTAAATAGCAGCAAGAGACCTTAAATATTTACAGCGGTGAATTTTTAAAAATGCGAGGAGCAAGCCAAGGGGAAGACCGCATAGAAGGGATACAGCCGTGAACTTGAGTGTGACGCCCACGCCCTCTAAAATAAAGGGGGCCGCATCCCGAATGACGTCAAACTGAAGCATTAGTCAAGCTTCCACTTTTTCCGTAATGCAGCAAGGGTACCATCCGCCTCAAGGGCTGCAAGAATGTCATTGATAGCTTTTGTGAGCTCGGATCCCTTGGGAAGGGCAATGGCTTTATTGTCGACATTATCAGGAAGGGCCATTGCTTTAAATGTAGAGTTCATTTCAATGATTTTGTCCGCTTCACCAACGCCAGTGATGAGGCCGGCAATACGTTGATTGCGCAATTCTTGGATGAGGTCAGTTACTTTGCCAAGGCTTCTAATCTCCACATTCACCTTTTTTGTCAGCACCGTTTTTCCATAAGCCTCGTGGTGTGTTCCAAGCTGTGCGCCAACGACTTGCCCCTTAAGCTTGCTAATATCTGTGATATCCGTAAGTCCTGGTGTCACAAGAGCGGAGAATGATGTGTGATAAGATGTTGTAAAGTCCACAGCCTTTGTACGTTCCTCTGTTGGTGAAATAGCAGCCATACCTATATCCACTTTTTTGGATTGAAGGGCCGCAATAATGGTATCAAAAGACATATCCACAAATTTGACGTCGCGATTCATTTTTTTCGCAATAAGTGTGCCAAGCTCAATGTCAAAGCCTGTCATTTTTCCTTCATGATAAAATTCAAAAGGAGGGTTATCGACGGATGTTCCAATAACAAGGAGCTTATGATCCGAACCACTCTTTTCACATCCTGTTAAAAAAGAAAAAAAGAAGAGAACGAAAAGTGATGTGAGAAGTGTTTTAAACATGTTAATGCATTATCAAGATTTTATTCGTTTAATATAAGGGATACGATATTTTTTGTCACTGTGAAGTTAGCACGTACATTAAATTGTAAGCTTAAGGGGTATTTGTCCATGGTAAAACAATATGTTTTGTTAATGTTTGGTATTGTAGGGGCGTATGGTGCCGAGTTTCTTTTCTTTGAGGATGAGGGGGGGAGTTCATCTGCAGGAGGAAGATTTCATGTAGATAAGATAGCAAATATCTCAAAAGAGTCTTCTCCATCCGATCTTCCCTCTACAAAACATACCATTGAGTGCCTGGAATTTTCAGGGGCGACGTCTTTCAATGTGATCGTGAAGATTAAGAAACCTCAATGGAATGATTTGAAAAATGCCATTGGTGAAGCAACAGGGAAATCAGTTAATGATCTTTTTATTAAACTGGGCATGTCAGGGAATGAAGAATACGTATGCTGGCCAGATTTTATTCCCGATGAGTGCTTTTGTGAAAGTGGTGTATCGACTCTATCAAAAAACCGTGTTTATTATTCCTTTGGTGATCCATTCCAAGCGCATTTTGATCTACTGCGGGATAAAAAATAGTGAGGAGCCATAGTCTAATCCCCCTCATTTTCCTTCTTGATATACTGAAGTAACACCCCAAGAACGTCTTTCACACCATGCCCTGCAACAGCAGAAATTGTATACACTTTTTGCCCCGTAAGGTCTTCAAGGGCTTTTTTCTTTTCTTCTATTTCTTCTTCTAAAAGGCTATCGCATTTATTGAGGGCAATGACCTCGGGCTTTTGATCAAGACCTTCACCATAAGAAGTAAGCTCATGGCGAATGGTTGTGTAGCTATGAACCACATCCTCCTCCGTGGCATCAATCATATGCAAAAGCACAGAACAGCGTTCCGCATGGCCGAGGAAGCGCGTACCAAGCCCAACACCAAGGTGTGCATCTTCGATCAAACCAGGAAGGTCAGCAATCACAAACTCTTGATCATGCACATGGACCACACCCAGTTGTGGATTAAGGGTCGTAAAGGGATAATCCGCAATCTTTGGTTTAGCGCGACTACTCGCCTTTAAAAACGTGGATTTTCCAGCATTGGGGAGCCCTACAAGCCCTGCATCCGCAATGAGCTTCAACTGCATCCACACCCACATCTCTTGACCAGGATAACCGGGTGTACTATGGCGCGGTGCCTGGTTTGTACTGGATTTATAGTGCGCATTCCCCATGCCGCCATCGCCACCTTTAAGGAGGACAAGGCGTTGTCCTTCTTCGGTAAAATCAGCAAGAAGGTTTTCTTTTTCTTCATCAAAAATTTGCGTACCCACAGGAACGCGCAAAATCACATCGGATCCGTCCTTACCGGTACGGTTACGCCCCATACCGTGGCCCCCGATTTGCGCTCTGAAATGTTGTTGATAACGATAATCAATGAGGGTATTTAGGGCCTTTTCTGCGATGATAATAATATCACCG
>JAIESS010000221.1 GCA_019745755.1 Alphaproteobacteria bacterium | reverse complement strand
GACTGACGTGCGGTATTTTCATTGAGTTTCTATGCCCGCTTTTTGACATATTTGTATCCCAAAAACGCACTAAAGCGCATACACAGCACGCGTGTACCCGGTTTTAGTTTAATTGAACTGGGCATTGTTTTACTCATTGTGGGGGTCATTATTGGTGCTGTTTTTAAAGGTCACGATCTTCTTCAATCAGCAAAAATGAACAGCGTCCTCGATGATGTACGGCGCTATAAAAATGCCATTTTAATGTATCAACATACCTATGGCGAATGGCCGGGAGATGATGCAAAAGCCTCTCTTCATTTCGCAAATGCTACGGACGGTAACGGTGATGGCCTTGTAAGCGGTGATGATGAACCTCTTGTGTGGAAACATTTATCCAACGCTGGAAGTGTCAGCCATGGCAATCCACCTTCATCAAAAATAGGTGGCAAATATTATGTAACCTCCAATCCATCTCCTGCATTCCAAGGACTTTATGTACTTTTAGGGCAAGGTGATGATGGAAAGACAGGGCTTTTAACACCCAAACAAGCCCACATGCTTAAACAAAAAGCTGATGATGGAAAAGCCAATGAAGGCATCCTTCAATTTATGGAGGGAACGGGTGCAAAAGCAGGAGACTGCATCAATGGTGACGCATTTAACCTTGCAAGCGATAAACCCGTCTGCATCCTTGCGGTACGGGTATCGTGAGTTTCTTGACACATACTATTATAGGATTAAGAAACCTAATCCAGGGGTTTTTATCTAAGTATATTAGTGCCTTCAGCCTTATTGAAATGGCTTTTGTTATTATGATTATGGGCGTTATTTTGACCGTATCTCTCCCGTTTTTTTCAAACCAACTCACCTTAGAACGCGAAGCAAAAACACGCCACACCTTTGAACAGGTTACACATAGCCTGGCCACGCACCTTCTGCGGCACAAACGCCTTCCATGTCCAGCCTCCATCACAGCCATAGGTGCCGATTTTGGCAAAGAAGATCTTTCACATTGCGGTAAGGAAGGTGTGCTTCCTTACAAAACTCTTGGGATGAGTCCATCTTTTATTAAGGATGGTTTTGGTCATTATATTACATATGTTGTGAACTCAACATTTGCTGAAAAAGAAAGACCCTTCCAAGAAGAAACCACGACCAGTGATGCTTTCTCTAGTCCTATGAAACCTCAAAGCTATTGTGACGTTCAAAGCAAAGTTGTACTCAAAATTCTTGATGAACAGGGGTATAGTTTGAATGATGATCCGCAAAATAGTCCCCTCTTTATTCTTCTCAGCCATGGAAAGAATGGCGGCGATCTTCTTACATCAGGCTCACGTCGCCCTATTACAGTTCCTGATCCATTAAAAACAGAAAATGCTAATGACGATCTTATTTTCATTGATGGGGCTAAAACGAACACCTTTGATGATACACTTTTTTGGAAGGATCGCTTTTCCTTTGCAAGTATCTATGCCGGCATGAAATGTACAGGTGGTGGAATCTAATCAATACTCAAAAGCTAATAGCCACACGACTTAAAAGATGTAGGACATAAACGAGATTGTTTTGCCCCACTCAGCATGCTTTCTACCTGGTCGGACAAAGATTGAATAAATAATGGGTGATCTGCCAATGCAGGGACACGAGAATAATGGGGAAGGCCAAGGATCGCTGCTACCTCCTTGTATTGTATATCAAGCTCCACAAGGGTTTCAGAGTGATCTGATACGAAACTAATGGGCACAACGACGGCGCCAATATTTTCTGAAGCACAGGCACGAAGAGCTGTATCAATATTGGGTTCCAACCATTTTTTAGGGCCTACCCGGCTTTGATAACAAATCTCATGGGGGTAATCCTTCAGCCTATCCGACGCCATAATGGTTTTTACTGTCGCCTCTACCTGAAAAGCATAGGGATCACCATCATCAATGATATCCATGGGTATACCATGGGCAGAAAAGAGGATTTTTACGGGTACTTTGATAGATTTTATATGCTCCTCGATCAAAGCAATATGCGCTTTTATAAATTTTTCATGCAAAGGGTAACAGCACCTGCGTACTGTTTTATTAAGCATATCACCCGCATCCTTATCCCACTCCTCAAAGGAACTCTTTGTCGTTGTTGTTGAAAATTGTGGATAAAGGGGAAGCAAAACAATCTTATCCGGATGATACGATCGCACTTGCTCTACAACCTCCTTTGTCATAGGGGGAGCATATCGCATACACATAAATACTTTTACGTGAGAATAGCGAGTGCGCAAAGAATATTCTAGTGCATCAGCCTGTGCTTTTGTGTTGGTATTCAATGGTGAGCCACCACCAATTTGGGTATAGATATCCTGAGCTTTTTGTGTGCGAAGGGTGCTGATGAGCCAGGCCAAAGGATAACGCGCTATGGCGGGCAACCGGATGATGTTTTTGTCCTTGAAAAGATTAAAAAGAAAGGGCTTAACTCCTTCTTTTGATGTCGGACCACCAAGGTTAAAAAGAACGATGGCCAGTTTCATAAACGCACAGGATCATAGACGTACATCACATAAGGTGCCTTTGAAATATCCCACTGCCTTTGTTCAATATGAAGCAATGCATTGTTAAACGTTTCATAACACAACCCCATGTCCTTTCGGGAGGGATTGCCTTTTATTTTCATCGCCACATTAAGGTCTACGTAAGGTGCAAGAGAAAAACGATTGCATTGATCGGGCTGATTAAAGTAGGCACACACTTTCGTTGCTAGTTTTATATTATCTTGATTTTGAGGAACAGAAAATGCTTTTGGTTGAGAGCCTCTGTTAATATGAAGCATAAAAAATATTTCTGAGTTTTTGTGTGAAGCACATAGAGGGGAGATTATACACAAAAGAAACACAAAAAGAACACGCATAGGACCTCATAATTTTGGATTTTACTAAAATTAAAACAAAGAACCTGGGGCATCAGTGAAGATAGAAGAATACAGGAACATTATCACGCTGGTGGTTCCATGGCATCGCCTAATTCACCATATTTCTTCCAAAAGGCGACCATCGATTTCGTCATCCATTTCTCTGTCCATAGCAACCAAAGCGGCTTTTAGCTGATCGTATGCTGCTTGTGTTTGCTCATACGTTGGGTTTTTTTCAATTCCTATCTCAAGAATAATACCTTTGTATGGTTTAAAAAAATCATATTCTTTTGGCAAGGCATTTAGATTCGCACACAGGGCTCTAGTTTCAAGCGAAGGTTGTTGGGCTAAAGAAAAAATATTACCTTTTTTGGCTCCATTAATATGAATGCTAAATGTTGTGTATTGTTTTTCTAACTCCATTTCATCTGCTGCAAATGTTGGAGAAAAGAATGCAAAAACAATAAATAAAGTGGAAAAGATACGCATAGGATCTCAACTGTTTTGATTTTTATTAAAATTAAAACAAAGTACCTGAGGCGTCAATGCGAATTATTCACTAACACTAAAAGCGATGGAGAAGAGTTGGGACAGGTAGAGCTGTTGATTTGGGCTGCATGGAAATAATCTAAGGTAATTATTACCTTTGTGACAGCTATTCGTATTTATGGCCTTTGTCCTTTAAATCCTTCATAAAGGGCGATGGCGGCGGCGTTGGAAACATTGAGTGTTGTGAAGTCGGGCGATGTCTCAAGGCGTGTGAGGAAATCACAGTGTTTTTGTGTCAGGCTGCGTATGCCATCCCCCTCTGCGCCCATAATAATAGCCATTTTCCCCTTCCAATTCACCTGGGAAAGTGTTTGATCGCCTTTTTCAGCCAAACCAACAGTCCAAAAGCCAATTTTTTTGAGTATTGTCAGGGCGTTAGCTAGATTAGTCACGCGGACCATGGGAACAATCTCAAGAGCGCCGCAGGCAGTCTTTGCAAGGATTGCCGACTCACCCGGCGCATTACGATCCGTGAGAATAAGGGCCTTTATACCAAAAACGGCGCATGTCCTTAAAATAGCTCCCACATTATGAGGATCAGATACCTGGTCCAAAATCATGACGAGCTGATTACCTTCATCATTATTCTTTAAATCCTCCAGGATCATAGGAGGCAGTGGAGAGACCTGTACTGCAATGCCTTGATGAACGGCATCAACGCCTAAAATTTTTGTAAAAGTTTGTTTGTCCGTAAGGAACATCTTGATATTTAGATCCGCCAGTGGAAGCTTGCCTAAATCTGTCGATGCACTATAAAGAAGCTGATGGATAACGCGATCAGGATTCTGAAGGGCATACGTCACAGCATGGGTGCCGTAAATCCAATAAGTGGAGGACATAAGAAAAGCTTTTTATGAAGGTTATTAAGGCGAATGCTACCATGAATAGTATCTTTGAGTAATCATCTTTTTTTGTGATTTTTAAATATTTGTTGTAAAAAATAAGCTTTTAACTTATGTTTTTTGTTATTAAATCGTTATAAAAAGACGGAAAGGGTTTCTGTTAGTGTTGTTGTTAGAGAGTATCATTTTGAGAAAAAAGATCTTCAACTCATTTACAACTCATCTTCTTTCCAAAACACTCAAAATAAATTACCGTCATTTTATGTGAGAGACTTTATCCTCAATATGTCCTTGGAATTTTTTAAACATGCTATTTTTTTGGATAATATGGAAGATAAAGAGCCCTTTGAAGGTCGTGTGATGGATTTTTTTAAGGCAACCATAGACAAACGTAGCGGATCGTATGCAATTATAGCGTGCCCTTATTCGTCAATGTTTGTTGTCCCAAAGACCTGGAAGGGTATTTTAGGTACGTTAGAGTTGTACTTAACAATGCAACTTCAGCGCGTTGGAAGTCAAGAAATGGAATTGAAGCAAGGGCCTGGTTTTGTTTATTGTTATGAAGATGATCAACTTGCACTTAGCTTTAATCTTGCGGAGAGAAAAAACAGCTAAAATTTATACTGTCATTTGATAAAATGTAGTGACGGATTGTTACGAAAAACATTGACGGACTCCTTAAAATCACTTAAAACAATGACATATATTGGAAGGATGGCCGAGTGGTTAAAGGCAGCAGACTGTAAATCTGCCGACGTATGTCTACGTAGGTTCAAATCCTACTCCTTCCACCATAGTTAACTGACCCATAGTTTAACTGATAAGGTTTAACCTATGCGGGTGTAGCTTAGTGGTAAAGCTCCAGCCTTCCAAGCTGGCTATGAGGGTTCGATTCCCTTCACCCGCTCCATTTATTTTTTAGAGGCATAAATACCATGGCAAAGGCAAAGTTTGAGCGGAATAAGCCGCACTGTAATATAGGGACCATTGGTCACGTTGACCACG
>JAIESS010000095.1 GCA_019745755.1 Alphaproteobacteria bacterium | reverse complement strand
GCTGAGGTCAAACAGTATATCCAAATTGGTAATGCTTCTCATTATGCACTTGCCGAAAGACGCGCAAGACACATGATGGTTATGGTCCTGGGATTTTTCCAAGGGGGCTTACGTTCATAAAATCTGCGTGTACAGCCATACGTAATATTGCTGTTTGTGTCGATGACGCAGAGATTTCTACCATGGTTGGGACTACTGTGCTGATTAAAAAAAGAAAGGTATTAGATGCTGCAAATATTGCTTTTTTAAATTGCGTGAAGTTTGATGAGCTTGCGAGATGCTGCATAAAGCCCAAATACAGGGCACATGGTTAAGGCGTTGATGATCATTACCCCTGTAAGTGTTGATGCATATCAAACAATTAAGTTGCGTGCACTATAATTGTTTGAATTTTTTAGGAGGAGTTTTATCCTTCTATAATAGCTTTTCTCTGAGCGAGAGCATCCCCGCAAGGACATGTGTACGTTTCAAAAAACCCTTCCTTCACAGCATGTTCGTGGGAACAATCTGTCTCCTTAAGGCCATCTTTGATCATGCCCCGCTCATCGGTTCGCGCAAAACCCACACGAAAAAGGGTTGCCCCCACCCATGAGGAGCAGCGTGCGTCTGCACGATCAAAGTTGACCGACTCTTGATCGGTCCGATTAAAGTTGGCATTTTTTAAAGTGCTCTCTGAAAATCCCGTATACTTGATCTTTGCGCCTTCACAGGTTGCTTTATTCATTTTTGCCCGTGTAAATTTACAGGATATTATTTCTGTATGAGAGAAATCTGTCCCCGTCAAATCACAGTCTGAAAAATCTACATTACGAATGATTTTCTTTTTGTCAGCAGTCCCCGAAAAATTGCTGCCTTTAAAATTTGACCCCTTGAGATTAAGTTGCTGTGGTGCATCAAGATTCATATCACGAAGATCTTGTCCTGGCAAATCTAACACAGTCTCTGAGGGGATTTTTTCCGTCATCTCTTTAAGACGTTGAAGATCCGTTACGGTTTTGGCCGGCACTACCTCTGCAAGGCAGAGTGAACTACTGAGCATACTCATAATCACTACAAAAAGAACAACGTCCCTTATCCTACACATACGTATGTCCTTATTATTGTGTATTAAAGCCCTTTAGGATCTCATTAATAAGTTCTTGTTTTTCGCGAAAATTTTCAGGATTTTCCATATCCTGACGTAGCTGATTGAAGTGTTGAATGGCCTCCCGAACGTCGTCTAAAAAGGTAACCCCGCCACTGTGCATAAAGCGTTCAACCTCTGGTTCAGCTCGCCCTAAATGTAAAGCAAGATTGTGTATATCATCGAGAGAAGTTGGCACGGGGGCCTCAGTACGATTATAGATTTGTTTCACACATACAGCATGAGCGACAGCGGTAGATATAGAGATTATTCTCTGAACGTCAGTGTCTCCAGGATTAAGATTACGTGTTGCTGCAAAAACAGAGGGTATGAGCGCAAGGCTTAATACAAATAATTTGATGTAACGTATCATATGAGTACCTTTCATAAAATTTATTATCATTGTGTATCACTCTTTGATCATAAACGCGATAGTGAAAATTCTCGAACATCCCACTATCCATCTATAACACCTACTTTACAAGCATAGGTCCAAGTTTTGTTCCACCACATATATGAACATGAAAGTGCGGCACTTCTTGGCCCCCGTTAGCACCACTATTGCTGATGAGCCTACAACCACTCTCAACAAGATTAAGATCAGTAATTACGTGATCCACTGCATGCCAAAAATCCGTAATCTCCGTGTCGCTGGCATTTTTACAAAAATCATGCAGATCAGTATATGCCCCTTTAGGAATCACAAGGGCATGAAGAGGTGCTTTTGGAAATGCATCATGAAAAGCCAACGAACAAGCCGTTTCATGAATAACCGTGGCAGGGATTTCTTTGCGTAAAATCTTTGCAAAGATATTCGTAGAATCGTAAGCTTGCATGACATTATCCATAGTATATTAAGAATATAAATGAAACGTATCAAAAAACTCACGCGGTTGCCTAGTGTTCAAAAAGGTCTTGCATGGCTTTTCGCGAGCTATATTAAAATGGTATATCGCACGAGCTCCTTTGAGTATCGCGGGCATGACCATCTTGATATACTGATTAAAAACGGCATCCCCGTTATTGTGGCTTTTTGGCACGGGCGCCTTGCCATGCTTCCTTGTGCCTGGCAATGGGAACGACCCTTTCACATGCTCCTATCAAAGCATCGTGATGGTATGTTAATTAGCCGTGTTTTAGAACATTTTAGTATCCATAGCATTTTTGGATCAAGTACACGGGGTGGTGTTGAGGCAAGCCTCCAAATATTAGATAAAATCAGAGAGGGGGCAGTTATTGGAATTACACCGGATGGCCCCAGAGGGCCAGCTCAACAATGCTCCATGGGGATTATTACCCTGGCTAAGCTTGCGGCTAAGGATGTAGGTGATGTGCATATTATCCCGGGGAGTTATAGTATCAAGCGTCACAAACGCCTTCGCTCGTGGGATACATTCATGGTGCCTTTTCCGTTCTCACAGGGTGTGTTTATAGCGGGAGAACCTGTTATTATAAGAGCGGGTATGAATGAGGATGAGCTTGAAAGC
This sequence comes from Alphaproteobacteria bacterium, assembly GCA_019745755.1. Lineage (GTDB taxonomy): Bacteria > Pseudomonadota > Alphaproteobacteria > Paracaedibacterales > JAKBAR01 > JAKBAR01. The sequence continues at coordinate 2,604 of JAIESS010000095.1, read as the reverse complement.
ATGCGTATACGCCTTGAGGAGTATCTGAATACGGTACAAAGAGAGGCGGACGCGTTTTTTCAATGAAAGGTACAATCCATTTACGCTAAATGGAGAAAATGGATCATAAGGAGTTATGTGTTTTTGATATGGGAGGTGTGCACTAAAAGACATGCTTTTGAATAAAAATAAAAATTATTTTAAATTTTTAATGACTTGTTAACCATTTTGTCGCACCCTATCGCTATTGATCAACAGGTTTAAATGAGGTCCTGTTATGATTGTTCAAGGTTTGAACGCAACGAATACTGATTATGTTCCTTCTGAAAATGAAGATTTTATGAACCCAAAACAGCTTGCGTATTTTAAACAAAAGCTTTTTACTTGGAAGCAACAACTTCTTCATGAGTCTGCTGAAACACTTCATCACATGCAGGAAGAAAGCCATGCTGAACCTGATATTATTGATTCAGCAGCCCACGAAACAGAACGCACATTGGAACTTCGTGCGCGTGATCGCGCCCGAAAACTTATTAACAAAATTGATGAAGCAATTCGTCGTATTGATGATGGATCTTATGGGTACTGCGAAGAAACAGGTGAACCCATTGGTATACGCCGCTTAGAGGCACGCCCCATTGCAACATTATGCATTGAAGCACAAGAAAAACACGAACGTAATGAACGCTCATACCGCGAGGGGTAGACGTACTGTTGTATGGCTAAAAAGAGAAAGAAATAATGCTATTTTCTGGGTCATGTTTGTGTGGGCATATTGCGTATCAAGTCAAAGGGCCGCCAATTTTTCCCCATTTATGCTCATGCCGCATGTGTCAAAAATGGTCGGGAGCTCCTACTGTAGCTTGGGTATCCTTTCCGCAAATAACTCTTACATGGAAAGGAATAGGCGGTGCACCTTCATTTTTTCGTTCATCAGAACAAACACAACGTGGGTTTTGTCCAAGATGCGGAGGAACGTTATGTGCACTCAATGAAGGCGATCCTAATGTTGCCATTACCATTGCCTCTTTGGATGAGCCTGCGCATATTATCCCCACTGAACAGCATAGTTATGCTGATGAAGCTCCTTTTTGGTGGAATGTACACGTAGCAGGCAAACATTTCGATTAAAAGTATATATCGTCGTTATCATACCCTTTAGAAACGCAGGTGTTTGTTGTTTTTTAGCCATTCTTATCTTATAAGTAGGTCAGTGGTATCATGTATAAATAAGATGAAAAATGATGGAAGACTCAAATAAAAAAGTGCTTGAATCCGAAGAAGAAGGCATTCTTTCTCCTGATGAAACGCCACAGGTGAATTGGGAGGAAGAAGCATTAACATTTAAAGACCAGTGGCTACGCGCTGTTGCTGATGCTGAAAATATTCGCAAACGTGCCATAAAAGAACGTGATGATGCTCTTAAATATAGTGTAACAAAGCTGGCTCATGATATTGTTTCTGTGGCTGATAACATAAAGCGCGCTCTTGCAACATGTCCTGATGTTATCCCAACTGAAGTTGAGGCACTTATCCATGGCATCAAACTTATTGAGGATGAACTTAAAGCAACCCTTGACCGTCATGGGATCAAAGAAGTGAGCCCTCTTGGTGATGTCTTTGACCCAAATTTCCACCAAGCCATGTTTGAAGTGCCATTAACGGAAGGGCTTGTCCCGGGAACCATTGCTGAGGTGCTTCAGGTGGGATACATTATCCATGACCGCCTTCTCCGCCCTGCGCTCGTAGGAGTTATTAAAACATAAAAGAAATTCTGTTCGATCAATACAATAATCTTTTAAGTCAAACGAAATAGACAATAAAGATTTATACAGTATTTTTTGACTCGTTCCCCATTATAAGTGAGGCCATTTCCTTAAGGGGGACTTCTTTTTCAACAGATCCCATTTCCATAGCAGCTCTTGGCATACCATAAATGAGGCAGGATTTTTCATTTTGACCAAACGTTTTTCCGCCGCTTTGCCTTAATGTCAAGAGCCCTTTGGCGCCATCACGCCCCATGCCTGTAAGAATAACCCCAAAAACACTTCGAAGTTTGAGTATTGCAACGGACTCAAAAAGAACATCCACAGAAGGCTTATGACCGCTCACCGGCCCATCATCATCCGCAAGATCGACAACAAGAGCGCTTGATGCATGTTTAATACGCAAATGGCGATCACCAGGGGCGATGTAAATATGCCCCTTTTCAATGCGCATATTTTGAGTCGCCTCAAAAACACTTGGCGCACATAATCGGTCCATGCGTGCAGCAAAGCTTGTTGTGAATCCAGGTGGCATATGCTGCACAACCACAATGGGAGGGCAATTGCTTGGCAGGGACAAGAAAATTTCGCTAAGAGCTTCAACACCTCCTGTGGAGGCTCCAATGGCAACAAGCTGAGGCAGGCTTTTACCAATACTCGTCATTATCGGTATGTTTGCTTGCTCACGACTGCGATTTTTAATATTAGCTTTAGCCGCCGTTTTGACTTTGAAACAAATTTCTTTGGATAGACTATGAAAGCTGTCTTTTAGGTCTTTTGTTGGTTTTGTGACATAGTCTACAGCCCCAATGTGGAGGGCATCCAAAGTTTCTTTTGCCCCTTTTTCTGTCAATGTTGA
>JAIESS010000150.1 GCA_019745755.1 Alphaproteobacteria bacterium | reverse complement strand
ATGGTATCCGGCACTTGTTTTGGGATCTTGGAAAAGGTTTTGAGCTCAAGGAAACTTATGCTTCTGGTTATGCTGTTATTCTATTGAGTCTCATTCTGACAGCACTTTTTTATGGAGAAATTCTATGGCGATCATAAGTTCTGAAAAGGGTTCCACATCTTGGAAACATCAACGGCTCACAGCAGTCATTTTAATGCTGTCTCTTTTATTTTTCACCTGTGCCCTTTTTGTAGGCCATGCTTCAACCTATTCTGAAATTACTCAGTGGCTTCGAAAACCTTATATTGCAGCATTGCTCATTCTAAGCCTTTGTACTCTTTTTTATCACAGTTTTCTTGGCCTTAAGATGATCATTGAAGATTATGTGCACCAACGACAACTGCGCCAAGCGGTCTTATTTGTTATATTCATTCTCCATATTTTCTTTGCCATTCTTGGCAGTTTCCTTGTGATTCTTTTGTAAAGGCGCCTTATTCCATGACACAAAGCTATCCCATTCATACGCACGAATATGACGTCGTTATTGTTGGCGCAGGAGGATCCGGTCTTCGCGCTGCTCTTGGTATGTCGGCAGCTGGCCTTAAAACAGCCTGCGTCACAAAAGTATTCCCCACACGCAGCCATACTGTGGCGGCTCAAGGTGGCATTAGTGCCGCCATCAATAATATGAAAGATGGTGATGACTGGCGTTATCATTTTTATGACACAATCAAAGGATCTGATTGGCTCGGTGATCAAGACGCTATCGAATATATGTGCCGCAATGCTATTCAAGCCGTTGTTGAACTTGAGCATATGGGGGTCCCCTTCTCCCGCACAGAAGATGGTACGATTTATCAGCGTCCCTTTGGTGGACATACGATTAATCATGGGGAGTCTATGGCGAAACGTGCGTGTGCAGCAGCAGACCGTACGGGGCATGCGATTTTACACACACTGTATCAGCAAAGCTTGGCCCATCATACGCAATTTTTTGTGGAATATTTCGCCCTTGATCTCATTATGGAAGATGGTGTATGTCGCGGTGTCATTGCATGGTGCTTGGATGACGGCTCCATACACATTTTTAGGGCACACATGGTTGTGCTTGCAACGGGTGGTTATGGCCGTACGTTTTTTTCCTGTACGGGTGCTCATATTTGTACGGGCGACGGCAATGCCATGGTGTTGCGTGCTGGACTGCCCCTCCAGGATATGGAATTTATTCAAATTCACCCCACAGGGATTTATGGTGCGGGTTGCTTGATTTCAGAGGGTGCTCGCGGTGAAGGAGGCTATCTCACCAATTCCCTTGGCGAACGTTTCATGGAGAAATATGCGCCCAAGGCCAAGGATCTTGCGTCCCGTGACGTCGTAAGCCGTGCCATTGCCGTCGAAGTTTTAGAAGGACGTGGTTGCGGTCCTAACAAGGAATATGCAGACCTCCACCTCGAACATCTGGATCCAGCCATCCTGCATGAGCGTTTACCCGGTATCTCAGAAACGGCACGCATTTTTGCAGGGGTTGATGTGACGAAGGAACCCATTCCAGTCGTACCGACGGTTCATTATAACATGGGGGGTATTCCAACAAACATCCACGGAGAAGTTGTGACAAAAACAGGCGCCGACGTCGTGCCTGGTCTCATGGCTCTCGGCGAAGCTGCGTGTGTTTCTGTCCACGGTGCAAATCGTCTTGGTACAAATTCACTGCTTGACCTCGTCGTCTTCGGAAGAGCAGCCGCTATTCGTGCCGCAGAAATCATGACACCTGGCAAGCCTCACAAGGATATATCACCGGATCTTTATGCACGGACACTGAATGAGTTTGACCAATTGCGTTATGCTCACGGCGATATTTTTACAGGTGAAATTCGAACAAGTATGCAAAAAACTATGCAAGCCCATTGCATGGTTTTCCGCCGTGAAGATATTATGAAAAAAGGTCTTGTTGAGCTCGCCAAGGTTCAAAAATCCATGGCTAATATTCGCATTAATGACCATTCTCTTGTATGGAATACGGATTTATTGGAGGCATGGGAGCTTAAAAATCTCATGGCACAATGCTGGGTAACACTTGAATCAGCCTTGCAACGCCAAGAAAGTCGCGGTGGCCACGCTCGTGATGATTTTCCTGACCGTGATGATAAAAAATGGCTGCATCACACACTGGCACGCCTGGATACAAAAAATAAAGTTACTTTTGACACGCGTCCTGTCTCCCTCACTCCCATGACAAAGGACGTGGAGCCTGTCCCTCTTATGAAAAGGGTGTATTAATTAGTTAAGGAGAAACATATGTACTATATAATAAAGGCATTTGCCCTAGCAGGGACAGCATTTCTTTTGCCGCCCTGCAACAAAATGCCCCAGTAATTTGTGTTGCTTGTACGCGCTTAATCGACTCTTCCTCATGCTTCCCTTTATAACACTTTTTTCGGTTATCTAGGACAGCCCCAACCAAAATATAGCAAACAAATCTTAACGATTTTTATGTTAACATTCAACAAAGGGAAATTCAGATAAATTATTACGGAAGAAATTACTTATGAAAACAATAAAATCATTTATTTATAGCTCCTTTATACTCTGTTTATCCGCCTTCTTCTGTTGGGGTATGGATGGACCTGATGATAATGACTATCCCTTGACATCGCTTTTAAAAAGGCCAGTATCTTCGTTCCCTCATCGTGTTGTTTTTGATGTGCATCATACTCTTTGTACACCGGGCAAAGACGAAAAGAAATATTACCCTGGGGGATGCTCCATGGTATTTCGTTATCAGTTATATGGGGATTATTCACATACATCAAAATGGTTTTTCTATCCCGGATTTGGGGAAGTTTTTCTCACCCTTCTCGAATGGGGGTGGCATGTGGATTTTTTCTCAGCCGAAGAACACCACAAAACAGAAGTTATGATACCAGCTTATTTGAAAACAGTGTTGTCTCCTTATAGTCAAAATATCGAGAGAGACTATGATATCCTTCGCCAAAATAAAGCATTCAACATTTTTTCACACCACCATTTGTCCTATGAAAAGGGACGAAAACATAATCATCCCTACGCGTCTCCAGGAGATTACGTGAAAGATCTCACGTGTATTGGTGATAGTCAAAATATCCTCCTTGTGGATGATGATTATACTTACGTTGCCGAGGATCAATACCCCTTTATTCCCATGAATTTTTCTGAGTCATATAACTTTAGCCGTCATTACCTTGGAAAAAATGCGCAAAAAAAAGAAGTTTCAGACTGCTCCCCCTTTCCCTTACAAAATGCTGCCTATGTCCTTGGGGTTCTTGTTGATTGTAAAAGGATATTAGATGACATATCCCAGACCTCACTGCGACAAGCCCTTGATAGTGTGTTAAAGAACCCAGAGGCCGTTGGAAAACAATGCCCCTGGATTTTGTTTTGTCACCCTCAGCAACATAACTGGATCATCCAGGGTAATGAGCTTATCAATATTATGCGTTTGCGTGTTCATAGTAATTCCTTGGAATGCATGAACCAGAACGTACACGTGCCTGCGTCTTTTTTCAAAAGCACCGTTCAGAATAAAAGCCTATTCTAGCAGGTCGTCACTTTCTAGTGATTAAGCTCTTCAATATTTTGAAAATAAGCCAGGGATTCCGGATTTAAAAGGGATCCCACATTACCAATAGCATGGCCTAACATCATATAGATCGACTGACTTTACCTTTTGATCCAGATGACTTCTATCTTATCGTCTCTTAAATGGATGGCATGAAAAATGTTGTAATAGTTCTCATAAACGAATTTCATAACACATTGTTTTTAATTTGACGACAGCGTCTAGAGCAATAGGGTGGAGGCGGATACTTTCACTACCCCTATTACGCCTGTCCATCATGCTTAACAAAGAGGTTTTTTTCCTGTAGAAATAGCAGGAGACTTTGTTACCCTATGATTTGAAACTATATCTGTGCAGTATCCCTTTATCCATCTCCGCCTTCACTCAGCCTATTCCCTTGCAGAGGGGGCTTTGACCATTAAACAGATCCCAAAGCTCTGTGTTGATAAAAATATGCCGGCCGTGGGGATAACGGATACCCATAATATGTTTGGTGCCCTTGAGTTTGCTGTGGCCTGTGTGGATATGGGAATTCAGCCTCTTGTAGGTTGCCAAGTGAATGTAACGGCATTATGGCAAAGTGACGAGGCCAAGGCTAAGAATCACCCCGATCAAATTGTTCTTTTGTGCCAAAGCGAGCAAGGCTATTTAAACCTGATGCAACTTGTGAGTGATAGCTATTTCAATCTGGATCCAACCCATCCGCCCCAGGTTGATGTTGATACCTTGATGAATCATGGGGAAGGGCTCATTTGTCTCAATGGAGGAAAGCGCAGTTCACTCTACCGGCAGTTGGCGCTGGGGCGTTTTGAGGATGCTCTTGCTGAGGCAAAATTCTATAAAAAATGTTTTGGTGATCGCTTTTATTGTGAGATTCAACGCCACGGCGTATTTGATGAAAGTGCTATCGAAGAACAACTATTAAACATTGCGGAGGATCTCCACATTCCCATCGTGGCCACCAATGATGTGTTTTTCAAAGAAAAAGATATGTACCGCGCCCATGACGCATTGCTTTGTATTGCCGATGGGCGGTACGTGAGCGAGACAGAACGTCGCAAGGTGACGCCGGAACATTATTTCAAGTCGTCACAGGAGATGACGGCACTTTTTGCTGACTTACCCGAAGCTCTTTATAATACCCATGTCATTGCCAGGCGTTGCCACACGATGCCGTTGCCGTGTAAACCTATCTTGCCATCCTATGAATCCAATGAGGGACGAAGTGAGGTGGAGGAGCTTCGTTATCAGGCGAATGCCGGGCTTAGGGATCGCCTTAAACATTTGCCGGACGTGCCGCAGGATTATCAAGATCGCCTCGATTTCGAACTGGGTGTCATTGAAGCCATGGGGTTTCCTGGTTATTTTTTGATTGTTGCAGACTTTATTAAATTTGCCAAAAGCAAGAATATTCCCGTGGGCCCTGGGCGCGGTTCAGGGGCAGGATCCCTTGTGGCGTGGTCCCTTACCATCACAGACATGGATCCCATTCGCTTTGGCCTTATTTTTGAGCGCTTTTTGAATCCGGAACGTGTATCCATGCCAGACTTTGATATCGATTTTTGCCAAGAACGCCGGGATGAAGTGATTGAATACGTGCAGCAAAAATATGGTAATGA
>JAIESS010000040.1 GCA_019745755.1 Alphaproteobacteria bacterium | reverse complement strand
CACATATAATTGGTTATATCAACAAGGGTTGAAATAGGGCGAAGACCAAGAGCACGAAGACAGCTGCTCATCGTTGATGGGCTTGGATTATTTCTGACATTTTTTACAAGGGTTAGCCCAAAAGCATAGCAGGCTTCAGGGGCATTATTGGTTACGCGTATGGGGCAATCAAAACGTCCAACATGGGGCGACACCTCAAAAGGTTTAAAAGTCACGGCACGGTTTTGTATGGAAAAATACGCATAAAGATCCCGCGCAATACCAAGGACGGAAAAGCAATCGGAACGGTTAGGTGTGATGGACACGTCAATGACGGGATCATTCAAACCAAGGGCAATGGCGGCGTTGGTGCCGAGGGGAAGGTCGGCCACCACCTCCAAAATGCCATCGCAAGGGATATCAATCACAAGCTCATCGGACGAACAGAGCATGCCAGGGCTGTCAACCCCTCGCACTTTGCCGGCCTTCAGGACTTGTCCTGTTGATGGGATGATAGCACCCACAGGTGCCAGAATAACTTTGATGCCGGGACGTGCATTTTTACCACCACACACAAGTTCAATCACTTGGCTTCCCGTATCCACGGTGCAAATCTGCAACCGGTCCGCTTCGGGATGGCGGCGTGTATCCTTAATCTCAGCCAGAATAAAATCCTTAAGACGTTCAGCTTCATTGGTCACAGACTCAACTTCAAGCCCTATGTCTATGAGTCCACTCACCACATCATCCAGGGTAAATGCTCCCTTTAGATAATGCCCCAGCATTGAATAAGTAAATTTCATCGTTTTTAAAAAACTTTACGCACTATAATTCATCATGCTTCTATGTGTAGCAGATTTGGTCATGGTTTTGGAATGGAAATGGCAAAAAAGGATATTTCAATACTATGCGCACAAAATATCAAAAAATGAACTAAGTTCAGAATAGAAATACTATGCATCCATAAGGCATTGCCCGGTCATGGTTGAAGGCGGCTCTACATGCATTGATTTTAGTAAAGTTGGAGCTATGTCTGCAAGTGTTCCTTGATGAATACTCTTGTATGGAGAATTGACAAGAAAGACTGGAACGGGATTACATGTATGGGCTGTATGGGGTTTGCTTGGATCATGATCCTCCACCATATACTCTGCATTGCCGTGATCCGCTGTAATCATGAGGGCATAGCCTGATGCTTTAGCCTGGTCATAGAGTTTTCCAAGACATTCATCCACGCATTCAATGGCCTTGATAATGGCGGACTGAATCCCTGTATGGCCTACCATATCAGGATTAGCAAAATTCACGACAATAAGGTCATATATATTCTTTTTCATTCCCTTGCATACAGCATTTGCCACAGCACGTGCTGACATTTCCGGCGCAAGGTCATAAGTTGAGACTTTGGGGGATGGAATGAGAATACGATCTTCACCGACCACAGGTTCTTCCATGCCACCATTAAAGAAAAATGTCACGTGAGCATACTTTTCCGTCTCCGCCACTTTAAGAATTTTCTTATCTTGACAGGCCAACGTCTGGCATAGGCCATCATTAATTTGAGTAGATGGATACAAGGCCGGCACGAAAGGATCGAGAATCTCACTATAATCGCTCATCCCAAGAATAGATGACCACTTTATGGGAGAGGTCTCAAATTCTTTGAATGTTGGAAGAACAAGGGATGCTAGCAGTTGACGTACACGGTCTGATCTAAAATTAATATGAAAAAGACTATCCCCCTCTTGCACACCGTCATAATCACCGATCACACAAGGCTCAATAAATTCATCACTTACACCCGCAGCATAACTCTCCGCAATGGCCACCTCAAACGACGGCGCTGGCTTTCCCTGTCCTTTGACCATAGCACTAAAGGCACGCTCCGTGCGCTCCCATCGATGATCACGATCCATAGCATAAAAACGCCCCTGGATGGTTGCTGGAATAATAAGGGGGCGCTGAGGAATAAACGGAAGAAATTGTTGCACACTCATAGGTGATGTATCTCGTCCGTCAGTAAAAAGATGTAAAAATACTGTGATTCCGTGAGAGGCGAGAATCTCAGCCGCTTTGATAAAATGAGTGATATGAGAATGAACACCACCATCAGAAAAAAGCCCCATAAGATGGCAACGTTTTGCTACACTTTTATGAATGAATTCTTTAAGTTTTAGATGCTGTTCGAATTCCCCCATCGCAATCGCATGATCAATGGCGCCAAGCCCCTGCCGCACAACGCGCCCCGCGCCCATGGTCAAATGCCCCACCTCGGAATTGCCCATTTGTCCCTTAGGAAGGCCCACATTTTCCTCAGACGCCTCTAAAAATGAATGAGGATAAGTCTCCATAAAAAAATCGAGATAGGGCGTTTTTGCTTGAGCGATACCATTAAAACGCTTATCTTCACTCAGGCCAAAACCATCAAGAATCACTAAAACCCATTGCGTCATTGACAGTACATTTCAGTCGTTTTCATGATAATAGCAAGCATTAACATAAAAAGAAATGATTACCAATGGTAATATAATCCACATCAGATTTCGAAAATTACAGATGTTCTTATGGTTATGCAAGTAACTGAGGATTTCGAAAGATTTTATGCATTTTGCATTTTCATAGTCAACATATATAATCGCAGAGACAAGTACTCACATGTGACGTGACACCAATATAAAGACCATTACATTTTTTGACTTAAACTAGGATAAACAACTCGTTTTTTACGCAATCTTTTTGGAGGCAATCACATTAGCGATGGGAAGATTCTCATAAATGTGAGGATAACACTGCTTTGAGCGTGGTGACACCTCAAAGCGCACATCGAGTCCCTTTGGGCTAATGGTTAAAAGAATGAGTGTATCTTGATCCTTAAAGAACTTTTCCCTAACCGCTTGGACCTGCTCCTCTGTGGAACAGTGAATATAACCGTCTTTCACATCCAACGCTGATCCACTAAAGCGGCCCTGGTCTTGCATCTCTTTGAATTGATCATGGGTGAGAATTTTATAAATATAGTTATCCATATAAACATCCTCCTCTATGTAATGTCACCGGCCAAGTCTAACGCTGATCCAGCTTAAACTCAATACGGCGATTGCGGGCCATGGTAGCTTCGTCCTTGCCGTCACCGAGGGGCTGATGCTCACCAAACCCTGCGGCCACAAGGTGAGATGCATCGATGCCTTCTTTGGCAAGGGATTTGACAACGGCAATGGCACGGGCCGTGGAAAGCTCCCAGTTGGATGGGAACTGCGCCGTATTAATGGCGAGTTTGTCCGTATGACCGTCAATGCGTAAGATCCAACTGATGTCCTTGGGGATATTTTTTGTAATGTCTTTCAGGGTTTTTGCGAGAGCCTTGAGCTGACCCGTTCCTTCGGCTTTAATATCCGACGATCCTTTGTCAAAAAGAACTTCAGATTGAAACACAAAGCGGTCCCCCACCACACGAATATCCGAGCGCTCGCCAAGAACTTTCACAAGTTTGGCAAAAAATTCGGAACGGTATTGGGTCAGTCCAAGTTTTTTTGGATCCTTGAGCTTTGTAATTTCAGTGCTAAGTTTTTTATTATCACCAAGAGCTTCCTCAAGTTTCTCATTAAGCGCTTTGAGTTCCTCCACCTTGCTCAACAAGGCTTCGTTTAATTTTTCTTTGAGATCCTCAAGATGAAGAGCTTGTTCTTTTTCTTTGGCTTCTTCGTCGGCAAGGGCGTTACTTAGGCGTTTAATATGGATATTGAGATCTGCGATTTGCTCATTGAGTTGTGTAATCGAGGAAAGAGCCTTATCTTTAGAGTGCGTTTCTTTGGATAATTGATTTTCTGAATCTTGGAGGGATGCCCGTAAATGGGCGACTTGACTCTCTAAGATAGCCATGGTTGTTTGTAAATTTTCAATCTGCGCATGGGCTTTTTCCTTGGATAGCTTTTCAAGTTTCAGATTTTCATGAAGCGTTTTCATTTGCCCCTCGAGGGATTGCAAAGCCGTATCCTTTGTGCTAAGGGCATCCGTAAGATAAAGCTGAGCTACAACAAATGTCATAAGGACAAAGACAATGACCATCAAAAGAGTTGCCATAGCATCGACAAAGCCTGGCCAAATATCGAGGGAATTGTGACGTCGTGTGCGTGTAAACATGAACGGTGAATGCATAATATAAAGAGGTGCTGCCATCAGTTTAATCAAAGAGAAGAGCTGTGGCTATAGCTGTTTTTTGATAAAAATCTAGTGAATATTAACGTAATAGAAAGATATGTCCTGTAATCTAACAAAAGTAAATGTGTAAAATAGTTTAAAAAATGCTTGGACATCTTTCTATTTCCATGAAAATCAAGATGATTTTTTGTGTGTCCCTTATTCCAGTGATTTTTTTATTTTATTTGTTTGCAAACGAAAAAATGAGTGTTGTGGCTTTTGCTGACAAAGAAAAAGTGGGTAATGAACTTATTCAAAAACTAACACCTGTGTTTGATACGATTTTGAAGATGCACGGTGTGCTTGCCTTTGAAAAAAAGGCCGATGAACAAAAAGTAGAGGTGGAGAAATTTCATAAAAATGGGCAAATAGTTGTTTCGGATTTTTTTGAGACTGGAAAAACACTTTCCATTCCCACCATTCAAGAAAAATGGCTGAATACTCATAAGACCCTTGAAAAGGCATTTGATAAACCATCCTTAAGCCTTACAACCGAAGCGATCCAAAGCATAAGCGGTCTTATGGGTATTATTGGCAATGAATCTGGTCTTGTGTTGGATCCCGATTTGGATAGTTTTTATGTCATGGATACAACGGTCGTTCAAATTCCAAATATACTTGAAGCACTTTCAAAAATTATGGCACTTCATGGACAAGTAACATCTGAAGCACAAAAAGAGCGCGTTCTAGCAACTGGGCGATTGATCAGTGCTCTGGAGAATAGTGAGAAAAATTATGACTTTGCGACTAAAAATAATCCTTCAGGTTCTGTGGAGGTGTCTTTAAAGGAAGCCGTGGGGCAAACCGCGAAAATACTCAAATCGTTTATCGACGCACGAGAAAAAAATCTCCCCTTAACACAGGACAATTATGGTGAGGCCATCCTGAAAACGTTGGATTATTGGAAGAAAATTGACATAAAAATTCAGACACATTTGGCAAATTCTAACAAAAAAACTTG
>JAIESS010000129.1 GCA_019745755.1 Alphaproteobacteria bacterium | reverse complement strand
GATGGTGGGTGATGACGGGATTGAACCGCCGACCGCCTCGGTGTAAACGAGATGCTCTACCGCTGAGCTAATCACCCATCTGAAATGCGTAACACCACTTGTAACGACTTTTCTTGGAAAATTCAAGCAAAGAATGTAAGTGTCACGCATATTTTTTTCAGTCGTATTTTTTATTTCGCAACAGCATCTTTAAGCTGCTTACCTGCACGGAACTTTGGAAGGCGTGTCGCAGCGATTGTAATTTTTTCGCCTGTGCGTGGATTACGACCTTCAGACTTTTGACGTTGTGCTGTTGTAAATGTACCAAAACCAACGAGGCGTACATCATCACCGGATTTAAGTGTGGCTTGGATCGCATGGATCGTTGCATCGAGAGCACGCTCAGCATCAGCTTTTGTGAGGCCAGAATGTTGAGAGACTTGTGTAATGAGTTCTTGTTTATTCACTGGGGATAACCTTTTCTAAGGATTGACTACATTTTGATCTTAAGCAGCTGAAAAAGCCTTGGTCAATGCTATTTATACGCTTTTTGGAAGTTTTTGAAAAAAAATCAATTTTTTTTTGCGATATGTGGGAAAAAATTAACACTTTAGTAAGAATCACTCCGTTAAAATCACATAGAAGGTATTTTAAACGCAATGAATAAAGCTGTGCCAGAATCTGCTGATAAACTTGGTTTCACAACCTTTCAAATCATTCGCCTTGTTTTTGGCATAGGACTTTTGTGCATTATTCTAGTAATTTATTTTCCCTATCTTTTTTTTACATACAGTTCCAATGCCGTTGTGAGTGCGCGTATTATAACACTGACAACGCCCATTGATGGCATCGTATCAAAGGCCCCCCCCATGGCAGGTACGGAGCTACATCAAGGGGATGTCATTGCGGAGTTCATCAATACAACTGTCGATCGCTCAACAGTAGGGCAGCTTCAGGTTGAAAAAACATCTCTTGAAGAACGGGTGGCTAGCCTTATCAAGGAAAAGGAAAGCCTTTTAAAGATGAAAGCTGAACTCGAAGAAAGTAAGAAAAATTTTTTAGCGTCGAGAGAGGATCGCATCACTTACGATATTAAACGTTCTAAAAAACATCATGAGGAACTTCTCGCCTCTGTGAGTGAAAATGAGCGCTTACTCACGCGTAAAAAAGAACTGAATAAGAAAGGCGTTTTATCAGTTTCAAATCTTGATGAAACATTTTTTCTAGCAGACCGATCAATAAAAGCGGCCGATCAAGCCAAGCTTGAGATGGAACGCCTTATTGTAGAACTCGATTATGTTAAGAAGGGTATTTTTATCAACCAAGATGGTCGTAGCGAAGTCACTTATCAAGATCAACGTATTGACGAGATTTATATTCGAATTACTGATATTGACTCACGCATCAATGAGTATAAAGCGCGTATTACAGCGCTGAATGAACGTCTTCGTATTGAAAAAGACCGCCTAAGCGGCCTTGAAAAAAGTGATATTCGCGCCCCTGAATTTAGTGTTGTTTTGAGATCCCATGTCTTGCAAGGAACGCATATTGATGAAAAAACAAAGGTTGTTGATATCATTGATTGCAGTAAAGTGTTCATTGATATGACGATTCATGAAGGGTACTTCGAGAAAATTAAAATGGGGGAGCGTGTTACCGTCAAACTCAGAGGCGGGCTCAAACCCATTCACGGCAAAGTAAGCTCCATCCGTGGAGGGGCTGTTTTTGCTGAGCCTGAAAAAGCCATTGCAGGCGTTGTTCCCATTCGCCGCCCCCATGAAATGCAGGTGATTATTGAAATTGATAAAGAAGATCTCTATGAAAGCGCATCCGACTTCTGTCACGTTGGTCGATCAGGAGAAGTCAGCTTTGACAAGATCAAAACCTAGTGCAAAAAAGTGTCCAAATGCTAAATCATGCGTGAATGACAATGATTGATAATTATATTTTTTCTCTTATTTCAATCATTCTCATCCTTATTGCGTTTCCTTTTCTCGATCGCTTTAACCCGCGCCATCGCACCTACCTCGCTTTTTTTGCGATGGTTCTTTTTATCCGTTATATTATCTGGCGCACATCTTTCAGTATTATGATGGCACCCATGCCCACCTTTGAAGGTTTTTGGATATGGGTTTGTTTTGTGAGTGAAATTTTTATCTTTATTGAGACCGGAACGTTCTATTTACTTCTGTGTAAACACACACACCGCAGCCCCGCAGCTGATCGCTATGAGAAAATTCTACGAGCACTTCCTCATGACATGCTGCCTACCGTCGATGTTTTTATACCCACCTATAACGAAGGCATTGATGTGGTAGAGCGCTCCATCGTGGGAGCATTACACCTCGATTGGCCTAAAGAAAAACTCAAGGTATGGGTCTTGGATGATGGCAAACGAGATTGGCTCAAAGATTTTTGTATGCAAAAGGGAGCAGGATACATAAGACGCGCCGATAATATGCATGCAAAAGCTGGAAATATTAATCACGCATCATCCCTCACAAATGGAAAATTCATCATGACATTGGATGCAGATTTTATCCCGCATCGTAATTTCATTTATAGAACCATCGGTTTTTTTGCGGATCCAGCAGTTGCTATTGTCCAAACACCCCAACATTTTTTTAATAAAGATTTTGTTCAGGCAAATCTTCACCTTCATCAAACCATTCCCGATGAACAACGGCTTTTTTTTGATGTGATGATGCCTGCGCGGGATGGCTGGGGAGCAGCCTTTTGGTGTGGTTCGTCCAGTATTGCACGGCGAACGGCTATTGAAGAATGTGGAGGCATACCAACAACGTCTATTACAGAAGATCTCTTAACAACGCTTATGCTACTTCGCCATAAGTATACAACATTATATCTTAATGAAAAATTGAGCCAGGGTATTGCCCCCGAAGAGCTTTCAGGACTTATGACGCAACGGGAACGCTGGTGCCGTGGAACAATTCAGGCATTTTATAATAAGTTTGGTCCGCTTGGTCCGAATCTTCGTTTTGTACACCGCATTTTATTTTTCCCTACCTATTGGTTATTTAGTCCTGTCACCCGTATTATGGCTCACATGATCCCCATTGTTTTTTTATGGACGGGGACACCTTCTGTGTACTTGGATCACTATACAACCCTTTTAAATTACCAGTTACCAATTCTTTTGTTTTCTTTCTCCTATGAGATGTGGGTCATGCCTCGTCACTTTGTCCCGCTTATCAACACAGCAAGCAATACTCTAAATGCCATTCAAGTGCTTCCTACCGTAATCAATAGTCTTTTCAGTCCCCGTGCAAAAGGGGGGTTCGGCGTAACCCCCAAAGGCCGTTTCGGTGCGAGTGAAAAAAAATATTTCTATCATCCTTATTCATTTTGGATGTGTTTTATCCTTCTTGCCTTAACTATTGGGGGCATTGTTATCAATATGCTACCCGGATTAAGTGCCACTGAATCTGATGCTTTTTTCCCCATTGCGGCAACATGGGCGATATTTAACGCTCTTATTTTGCTGATCATGGTATTTTTAAGTATTGAGCATCCCAAACGGCGTCAAGAAGAGCGTTTTCAAATCACCCATCCATCCACACTCGTAACCCATGAAGGCATCAAAGTAGATATTATCATTGATGATTTATCTCTCTCTGGGGCTCAAATCCAAGGAAATCATCTTGCGATAAAAAATAATTTTATTTATTTAGACATCGATGGCATGCAAATACCAGCAAAGATTGTTCACTGTAGTGAAAAAAATGCGCGTTTACAGTTTATTGATCTTACCCTTGATCAACGGGACCACCTTATTCGATTTCTTTTTACGGGCCGTTTTGACAATGCACCCAAGCCGCAACCCGTTCATGTTATTGGGAAACATCTCCTCAGAAGAATTTTTGGCAAACACAAAGGTGTATACACGCGATAGTGCGGGAATCAAAAAAGAGGCCTCGAAAAAATGGTGCCCAGAGCCGGAATCGAACCAGCGACACAGGGATTTTCAATCCCTTGCTCTACCGACTGAGCTATCTGGGCAAGCTGCGCAAAAGAACACGCACACCGTTAAAAAGTAAATAACGTATTTTTGTGCCCCTGTCCATCCTTTCATGCTTCATACCATCATTTTTTTTGCAATTTGAGTGTAAACAGCTTGGATTGCCTCATTCGTTAAAACAGCGGGCGTACCGTTATCGCTCCCTTCACGAAGCGTTATATCAAGAGGAATTGCTCCTAAAAAGAATATGTCGAGTTCTTTTGCTTGTGCTTGCGCGCCACCATGGCCAAAAATAGGGGTTGTATGATGACAATGAGGACACTCAAAAGTACTCATATTCTCAATAATACCAAGAACGGGTACATCCACTTTTTGAAACATGTGAAGGCCCTTGCGTGCATCAATGAGAGCAATATCCTGAGGGGTAGACACGATAATGGCGCCATCCACATGGACTTGTTGAGCCAAAGTGAGCTGAATATCCCCCGTCCCGGGAGGCATATCAAGAATCAGGACATCAAGGGATCCCCATTCAACCTCAAATAAAAGCTGTAAAAATGCACCTTGTACCATAGGACCTCGCCAAATCATGGGCGATTCTTCAGGAATCATAAAACCGATGGACATGGCTTTAAGGCCGTGTGCCTCAAGGGGGATCAGTTTTTTATTTGTATTGACTTCAGGTTTTTCACTCAGGCCAAGCATTTTGGGAATGGATGGTCCATAAATATCAGCATCCAAAAGCCCCACCTTGTAACCAAGATGTGCTAAGGTCACAGCTAGATTGACGGCAACCGTAGACTTTCCAACCCCACCTTTTCCTGATGCGATAGCAATAACTTTTTTGACGCCTAGAATATACTTTTTAATGCGAAACTGCGTTGATTTTTGCATGGTCCTACCGTTGATACTAGAAATATCCATACGATTTTTTGTCGTATAGCTTTTTGATTGAAATAATCGTCTTAGTTTATATGTATCTTTGGGAAAGGCAGCACAGTAAAATGAGACATATGCATAACATGACCCCCATAAAAAGCAATATGGCAGATTCATATGTTTTTTATTGTTATATCCGTGCATTTTTTTATATATTCAGCAAGGATTTTTTTTATAGAACTAAAAATGCATTTAATCTATGTCCTGATA
>JAIESS010000206.1 GCA_019745755.1 Alphaproteobacteria bacterium | reverse complement strand
CCAAGAAGTTGCTCCGCCCCTTGCTCCCCAAGAATAGTACGGCTATCAATTTTACTGGTGACCTGGAAGGAAATACGCGTTGGGAAGTTTGCCTTAATGGTTCCCGTGATCACATCGACGGACGGACGCTGAGTCGCCATAATAAGGTGAATACCAGCAGCACGTGCCATTTGAGCAAGGCGTTGGACTGTTGCTTCAATGTCTTTACCAGCCACAAGCATGAGGTCCGCCATTTCATCAACAATAACGACGATATAGGGCAAAAGAGTCAAATCGATGGGTTGTGTTTCAAAAACGGGTTTTCCGGAGTCAGGATCAAACCCTGTTTGTACTTTGCGCATAAGAACTTCGCCCGATTCCTTGGCTTCTTTCAACCGCGCATTATAGCCGTCGATATTGCGCACACCGGTTTTGGACATGGCGCGGTAACGGTTTTCCATTTCCTTGACGGCCCATTTAAGGGCAATGACGGCCTTCTTTGGATCTGTCACTACAGGGGTGAGGAGATGGGGGATATCATTATAGATGGAGAGCTCCAACATTTTGGGGTCCACCATGATAAACTTGCATTGTTCCGGCGTATATTGATAAAGCAAGGACAAGATCATTGTATTAATGGCCACGGACTTGCCCGAACCAGTGGTACCCGCAACAAGGAGGTGAGGCATGCGGGCAAGGTCAGCGATGGAGGGATTACCACCAATGTCCTTACCGAGGATGAGTCGAAGGCTTCCGCTGGCTTTTTTAAAGGTATCCGATTGAAGGAGATCACGCAGATAAACGGTCTCACGGCTTTGATTGGGAAGCTCAATACCAATGACATTTTTACCAGGAATAACAGCAATGCGCGCAGAAAGGGCACACATGGACCGTGCAATATCTTCTGCTAATCCAATAATGCGAGAGCTTTTAATGCCGGGTGCGGGCATAAGCTCATACATAGTGACAACAGGGCCCGGGCGAATGTTCACAATCTCCCCCTTAATACCAAATTCACCCAGAACTTTTTCAAGCTCTGATGCCGATGTTTCTAAGAGGCTTTGGTCAATGGTAATACGTGATGCTTTGGCAGGGTCAAGAAGGTCAACAGCAGGTAGGTCAAATCCGGTGAGAAGTGCTGGCAACGGTGCTTTTTGTCGTTTTTCCGTTGCGGGTTTCTTCTTCTTATCCTTTTCCTTTAGCCACTCTTTGAAATGAGAAATGGCCTTGCTGCTTGTGACATCGTCTTCTTTATTATCCAAAAGATCATTGTTATCTGATAGATCGTCCATAGTATCATCATGGTCTTGATCAAAAAGCGATAGTTGTTCTGATTGTTGGGATGATAAACTTTCTTGGGGAGGGGGTACATCAAAAGTATGTTCTTCATGGGTTTTTTCTTTGCGTGAAAAAAATCCTTTTACGGTAAAATCACGGTCTTTGTCCAAGCGCTGCCATAAGCTTTGTGCCGTGTTTTTGACAAGGGGTTGACCGAATTTAACAATACCATAGAGGACGTAAGCCCAGTGTTCCAAATGACTTAGTCCTTTTTGAATGCCGCTGTAAACTTTTTTCCATGAAAAAGGAATGGTGCAGGAAAAACAAAAAAGTCCTGCGCCTAAGGCTATGGCACTTATTTGAATCAGGGTGAGTGTGTAGACATTAAGATAAGGCGCAGCATGATAGTGCGTGATGACACAAGCAATCGTCCCTGCTCGGATACCAATAAAGGACGCTGTACCGACACCCAAAAGAACAAGGCTTGTTATGAGAATAAGAGGTCGTATAAAAAGACTGAGACGGTTGAGTTGCCAAAGCCGTATGCTATAACTGATAACAAAAAAAACGATGCCGTAAGCATAGACACCAAAAAGTTGCCAAAGCGCGTCCGCAGTATAGGATCCCAAAAAACCAAAAGGATGGGTTATAGCGCGTACCGTTGCCATATTAAACGATGCATCCAAGGGGTTGTGGTAATATAGGGTGGTTGCTACAAGACATGCGATGCCTAAAAGACCCAAACTCATGAGTCTTTCCATAAAATGAGCAAATGTTTCCATTAAACCAAGGGGTAAGAGCGTCTTTTTCATAAAACAAGGGATTTTTTTTTGCGCTTACGCTAATCTATAGCAGAGTTTTACTGAAATACCAAGGAATGGGCGCATGACTACACAGGATTCATTGAACACTGTTGTTTTTGACTGTGTTGTTTTGGGGGCAGGCCTTGTGGGTGCTGTCATTGCAAAGCATTTGTCTGATTCTGGGCTTAACATTGGCGTTGTAGAAGCGCAAAATTTGGAGGCTACACCATCTTTGCAGGATGGTCGCACAACGGCAATTTCCTATGGTTCAGCGCAAATCCTCAAAGAAGCAGGGCTTTGGGATGTTCTTTCTCCCCATGTGAATCCTATTGCATCGATTAAAGTGTTTGAGGCTAATACAGCGTCAAGCCTGACGTTTAATCAAAAAGAGTTAAACGGATGCGATGACCCCATGGGGTATATGATTGATAACGCATTGCTGCGTCAGACATTTCAAGATGCCATTTTAACGCATAAAGACCTTACACTCAAACACGGTGTGACAGTTCAAAAATTCACCCAAAATCATCACAATATGGTGCTGACGTTAAGTGATAATACACAGGTGACAACAAAACTCGTCGTTGCGAGTGAAGGGCGTCATTCGCCAAGTCGGGCACAGTTTGCTATTACGGCGACTCAAAAAGAATATGGTCAAACAGCTATGGTGGGGACTGTGATTCATGAAAAACCTCATAATGATACAGCCTTTGAAGTTTTTCACCCAAGGGGGCCTCTTGCTTTGTTGCCCCTAGCAACAGCAGTGGATGGCAAGGGGATTCACAAAAGTGCTATTGTTTGGAGCTCTAAGGATAATTTAAAAGATAAGGATGAGTCTGATATTTTAGCGCAGCTTCAAACCATTTTTCCCTACCTTGGGTCCTTATCCTTTGCATCAAAGCGTATGTTCTACCCATTAAGTTATCTTAAAACATCATCCCTTGTGGGGGATCGCTATGCTCTTGTTGGTGACGCTGGTCATGTGATGCATCCCGTAGCAGGGCAGGGGGTAAATTTAGGATGGCGCGATGCAAAAGTGCTGTGGGATCTTGTTCTACATGCCCATAGCCTTGGTCTTGATATGGGGGCAAAAACACTTCTTACAGCCTACAATCGTAAGCGTCAACGGGACCAAAAACCTTTACTCTATATAACCCATAGCCTTATTAAGCTATTTGGCATTGCGCCGGAAGGTCCTGGAACAAATGCCCTTCATGTGCTGCGTTCTTACGGTCTTGGGATTGTGAACCGCGTTCCGCCTCTCAAGCGCTTTTTAATGAAAAAGGCCATGGGTGTATGAGAAGACACAACGGATAAGAGAAAAATTTTCATATTTTTTCCAAAAACCATTATGTCTCTTTTGTGTTTTATTGCTGGCCAATATCGCCAAGAACACCTGTGCCATCATCGAGGGCATTCGGATCAATAGGTGTTGAATCATCTTCTGCGTCACCTGCATTATCACCATTGTCTACGTTGTCATCACCCGTGTCACCTGTGTCATCATTAAAATTACCCTGAGGTTGAGTAAAGTCTTGTTGTGGTGCAAAGGCTTGGGGTTGCTGGGGGGCTACAAATGAATTTTGTTGGGGCGGTTGAAATTGTTGCATTTGAGGTTGCACTACGGGTGGTAAGGATTGCGGCATAGGCTGCTGTATTGCTTGGGGCATGACAGGTGCTTGTAACTGTGGTTGTTGTTGCATTACGTTTTGACCGGTATTCATCTGGGCATTGACCTGTTGTTGAGCTGCATTCATTTGGTTTTGAATGTTTGCTGTTGGTAGTGTTTTTGGAATACCTTGACCCAGAATAGACGCTTGTGTGCCGCTTCCTCTAACATTTTGTTGGCCCTGTTGTTGGTTACACTGTTGCTGATTAAGGGGATTAAGCAGATTATTCCCTGCCCCCATATTTCCTGTTGATGGACCAACAAGAGCTTGGATACTTGCAAGTTCAGCCGGTGATTTTATGAGATTAACCGCATTACACTCACCATCAGAATTACAGTGATTGAGGTGAATGTCCTTTCGGTCAAACACATAAATACCCTGATCGCCGGAAATAATGCTAAACCGTTCCGTGTAAAAAGCAAAAAATAATCCCGCCCCTGTAATGAGTAGAACTGTTAAGCAAAAAATTGCCATAGACCTAACCATAGCAGTAGCACGTTGGCTTAAATGAACCGTGTAGCTTGGTTCATAGTCGTTTTGATAATCTTTCATAGGAACGCATCCTTTTTTAGTGCTCTTTCTTTTATCTAAAACTAAAAAAGTTAATATTTTGTTTATTTTTCTATTGTTATATAGTGGGGAGGTAATTTTTTTTTGAGGTTATTTGTTTTGCTACGTTATGCATTCATTCTTTGTGCTTTTCTTATTCAATGCGGGATTCAAGGTGTTTACGCAGGTAAAAAAACGTCTCCAGTGCGTGCGGATGTGGCATCACTCATGCCAAACATTGAAAAATATATCGAACAATATCGTGATATTTTTCAAACACCGGGGATGGCCCTTGTTGTTGTGAAGGATGGTAAAGTCTACACACAGAGTTTTGGTACACTATCCTTAAGCGATAACACACCCGTTGACGCAGATACTGTATTTCAAATGGCATCCGTGACCAAAAACTTTACGGCAACACTCATTACGATTCTTGCTCAAAAGGGCGTACTGTCTCTTGATGATAAGGTAAAAAAATATCTGCCTGATTTTGAGCTTGCAGATAAAAATATATCCGATGACCTTCGTATTCGTGATCTTTTGTGTCATTGTGTGGGGCTTGATGATTTTGCAGGAGATTCCTTGTGGCATGGGAATTTGCCCCAGGAAGAAGTGGTGCATAATATGCGCTACCTTCCCTTCAAGGCAAAGTTCCGTGAAACTTATGGCTACAGCAATATTATGGTGGGGATAGCCGGTATTGTTGTGGAAAAAGCTACCGGTAAACCTCTCGCTAACGTTATGCAGGAGGAAATTTATGGCCCTCTTGGTAT
>JAIESS010000181.1 GCA_019745755.1 Alphaproteobacteria bacterium | reverse complement strand
TTTATTCTCAGTGACCTTGGGAAAATCTTAGCCTTAGGCGCCCTTGGACTATTATTTTTTTATCCTTACACAAAACGTTTTTTTGTGTTTCCTCAACTCATTCTTGGATTTGCATTTAATACAGGCATTTTAATTGCTGTTGCTGAAATAAAGCCTGAACTTCTTTACACGCCTCAGCCTTGGCTTTTGTACGGTATTGGAATTTTTTGGACACTTTACTACGATACAATCTACGCTACTCAAGATATTAAGGACGACCTTGTTCTTGGTGTTCATTCCACAGCGGTTTTTTTCAAGAATCATCTAAAAGTATCGCTTGCTAGTTTTTACATCGGCATGATCATTCTTATGGCTACTCTTGGGCTCTATCTTAAGGGGGACATTTGGTTTTATATTACTCTTATCTTTGCTGTTATTTATGATATTGGTGTGGAGATTAGACGCTTCAATCTAAACCATCTCAATGTTCACTCAAAATCTGCCTCACGACTTTTTATTAATGCTCTTTTAATGGGAATTGGAATTCTTTTTCTGATTCTCTTTCCAGATTAAAAAAAGATATTTTAAGGATACAGTTTAAACGTTTGCCAACCATCACTGTCTTTTTGAAAAACAGTTCGGTCATGAAGGCGAAAGGGCAATTCCGTCCAAAATTCAAAAAGTTTTGGCACAATACAATAACCTGACCAATGGGGTGGGCGGGTGATAGGCTCATCTTGGAACTCTGCTGCATAAAAACTAATGGCTTGATCGAGCTCGTCTCTGGAGGGCAGTATTTTTGATTGTTTAGAAGCCCAAGCACCAATCTTGCTTTCCCCAGGGCGCGTTATAAAATACTCATTTGCCAACGCATCGGAAACTCTATGAGCTTCTCCTTCAATACGAATCTGGCGCTTGATGCTTTTCCAATAAAAATTCAAAGCAACATTGGGATTATCTGCAATATCTTTTCCCTTGCGGCTTTGTGTGTTCGTAAAAAAGACAAATCCCTCATGGGAATAATGTTTAAGAAGCACTTGCCGCGAGCTTGGTTGACCTTCTTTTGAAACCGTTGAAACACACATGGCATCAGGATAGGATTCCTCACGCAGGCATGCTTCTTTAAACCATAATGTAAAAAGGTCAAACGGATCTGTCATGGGGCTTTTCCAATAGGGGAGAACATGATTAACTTAACTTAAGAGATTTTTACGTGACTGTCACCCATGATATCAACCCATGTCAAAGGCCACATTCTTCATCTTACGCTTAATCATGGCTTGAATAAGCTGAGCCATCAATTTTCCACAGCACTTGCTAAGGCTCTCGAAGACGGCGACACAGATCCAAACATTCGTGTTATTATTGTATCCGGTGGGGAAAAAGCTTTTTCCGTAGGGGCTGCCTTAGATGAACTCATCGATCTTTTACCCGATGAAATTGATCATTGGCTTGCCCCTTGGGAGGTTGTGGCAACGTTATCCAAACCCATCATTATGGCTCTTGATGGTTATGTTCTTGGAGGAGGTCTTGAAATTGCCCTTATGGGAGATATTCTTATTGGGACGGATCGAACACTTTTGGGGCAACCGGAAATCAAGCTAGCACTATTGCCCGGATGCGGAGGAACGCTTCGTCTCACGCAGATTCTTGGTTATCATAGAACCTTTGAACTATGTGTGACAGGGGAGCTTATCACCGCGGCAAAGGCCTGTGATTATGGTCTTCTCAATACAGTTGTACGGCATGAGGATCTCCTAAAAAAAGCCTTTGAGATAGGAGAACATATTGAAAAACTTTCTATGCCTGCTGTAAAGGCCACAAAAAAACTGTTAAAAAAACATTATGATAGCAGCCCCGAACATGATCATTACCTTAGAAGTGAACGCAATACTTTTAAAGAGCTATTGCTTTTAAATGATGCTCACGAAGGGTTACGGGCTTTTATTGAAAAACGCCCCCCTCACTTTGTTCATACGTGAGAAAGGGCGCTGGTTAGGGTACTTCCATCTCTTAGTGGTTGGAGGGAGAGAGATGGAAGTAGCTCTGGGGGAAAAAACCTTCTTCTTTAAAAAGCTCGTTCCCTTCTATCTGTTATATATGCTTATGAATATGTTTGCTGGCGGTTGTATCACCTACAAAATGTTCTTTCATGGGCGCTGTGGTCTTTTTACCAACATTGTCATAGTTTTCCTTAATCCACTTGTCCGCAGCTCTGCGTCCTTTTTCAAAAAGGTGAGTTAAGAATTCCCATTCCGTATTCAATTTACTTGACCATCCAAGCTCTTGGAATACTTCTTCATCCTCGATAACGTGCATATGAACACGCTTCACTTTATTTTTATCAAGGAGCCCTTGATCGATAAGGTCACTGATAAAGCTAATGGCGCGCATTTCACGTACAACGGACGCATTATTTGTAATTTCATTTAAACGATCACCAATTTGGCGTGATGTTGTTGGCAATGTATTACGAACCGTTGGATTTAACTGAATCATAATAATATCAGGTGTTTCGCAATTATAAATGAGTGGGAAGAATACAGGATTGCCAATAAATCCACCGTCCCAATAATACTCACCGTCAACCTTGATGGCATTATGAATCGTTGGAAGACAGGCCGTTGCAAGAAGGCATTCAACCCGCATTTCATCCAGACTAAATACCTTGAGGCGCCCTGAAAACACATGGGTTGCACAAAGATAAACTTTGCAGTCTTTATATTTACGGAGCTTGTCAAAATCAAAACACTTTTCAATGGTTTCTTTAAGAGGATCATGACCTGATGGATTAAGTTCATAGGGAGAAAACATACGGCTGAGAAGATCAAAAATCATAAAACCAGGGGAATTATACATCGTATATTTACCCATCATCTTATCAACGGGTCCACGATTATTAAGGGAGCTATGCTTTCCGACATTTGAAATTTCTTGCCAGAAATTGCGAAGTTCTTCACGCGCCTGTTGGTTGCCGCCCTTCATAAGACCTTGCGCAACAGCAACGGCATTCATACCACCCGCACTCGTCCCTGTGAGGCCTTCAATTTTGAAGCGACCATCTTCGAGGAGACGATCCATGACACCCCAACTAAATGCACCATGGGATCCCCCGCCCTGAAGGGCAATGGCAACAGGTTTTAAACCTTGCTCAGCGCCATTAGTTTTTGTTTTTTTCTCAGTCATAAAAGGCTCCTATAATTTAAAATATCTGATCAAATCATGCGGTTTAGCACAAAAAAAATCAGAATGAATATCACTCTCCTACTCATTAATTTACGACTAAAGAGTTAATTTTCTCTTAAGAAAACAAAAAAAATAGAAATATTTTTCACATAAAAAAACCCGCCGAAGCGGGCGGGATTTTTGTAAGGTTATCAGGCAAACATAAAAAATTTTAGATGAATCAAACCCATCATTGTTAAAGTAATGACACTATTGATCTTCCGTTTTAATTTCTAGCGTGGACACTAAAATCAGTGCACTTTTTGATGGATTTTCATTGGAAATAATATTTTCCTTGAGAGTTATAAGCTCTTCATATGCAAAAAGAACGGGTTCGGATTCAGCCCCACGACCACGAAATTTTTTTGTTTCTGTATCATAAGACACAAAAAAATTTTCCTTAAGACTCTTAATACTAACGTTAGACCCGTCTGATTTATAATAAGGCATGAGTGTTGTATTTTGATCCTCCATAACTTTTTCAGTTGCTGCTAAACAAAGAGCCACTGCATTACGCTCATCCGTTGTTGGGATAGCCGTAGGATCCTTTGCTAATTTTTCTTTAAATGCGATCATTGCAGTAATTGATGGACGTCCAATAGCATAACGCTGTCCATTGACAAGCCTGTTTTCTTCACGTGAAGCTGGCGTAAGCCCTTTATAGCGTAAACACAACGCATCAAATCCTTCTATTGCTTCTGCAGCAAATAACGATGAAAAATTCATAACAGTACATAGCACTGTAAGCGCCAAAGTTTTGTAATATTTTTTCATAATCGCTCCTTTTTAATAAAATTTATATATATTTATATATTTTTATAACTTAAATAAATCAATTAATTCTGTCAAGGTGTATACACATAAAAAAAACCCGCCGAAACGGGGTCTCTTTTACCGAATATTTTGAATGAATTAAACAGACTTCGGAGCAGATTCAGCGATCAATTGATCCAGCTCGAGCTGGGAGCAAAAACCAAGCAAGACAGGGCTTTTAGGTTTAATATTACCGGCATTCCAGTGTGTTCTTGTACGCACCGCATTCACCATATTTTTCGTCGTACCAAGGAGCTTACAAAATTTTGATTCAGGTATCTCGGGGTGGTACTTCAAGAACCACGCAATAGCATCAGGGCGTTCATGACGTCGCGCCACAGGGGTATAGCGGCTCTTTTTCTTACCCAAAATTGTCGCGGCATCAACAGGGGGTGTCAGTACTAGATCAGCACTTGGATCCGCTTCACAGCGTTCAATCTCTGCCTGAGTTAACTGTCCTGATACCACAGGGTCAAGCCCAACCATGCCCACAGAAGCTTCACCATCGGCGATAGCTTGGACTTCAAGGGGATGCAATCCACAAAATACAGCGATTTGATCAAACTGAAGACTTGTATTTTCAATAAGCCAGACGGCCGTTGCTCTTTGCATAAGGGGCAGCGCCATGGAACCTCCATAAAATTTCAATACGTATACACATTCATAGCAATTTCTTAGGGGCAATTGCTATGTGTTTGTTGGATGAGCCCTATGATTTTTGTCCTTTAACGCCACTTTATTCTTTTGTGTTAGTTATATGGTCGCAAAATAGTGCAAGCCATGCCTTGTAACGACTATCTCCCGAGGTCAGGGTTGCAAGGCAATCGCGCTCTTCTTTTGGATGCAATTGGTCCATGAGGTGTTGGAGATAAATTTTATAGCCTGGATTCGTCCAATCCACGGAGATAAGATTTGGATTGTCAAAATTTCGGTACAGTAAATCTATCTGGCTTCCTATTGCGGGCAAATGGGCTTCCATACTTTTTTTAAACTTTTCACCATAAC
>JAIESS010000144.1 GCA_019745755.1 Alphaproteobacteria bacterium | reverse complement strand
CTCACTCTCAGTGCTTATGGTGGTGATGTGAGCAGCAAGATCGTGATTGAAGCCAAGGAAATTTCTAAAGCCTTTGGTGACAAAATGCTTATTAGTAACTTCTCCACACGGGTCCTTCGAGGTGACCGCATGGGTGTTATTGGTGCTAACGGATCTGGAAAGACGACGCTCCTTAAGATACTTGTAAAGCAACTTGAACCCGATACGGGAATGGTGAAGGTTGGGCCCAAGGTGGACCTTGTATACTTTGATCAGATGCGCGAAACCTTGAAGGGTAGCGATACTCTATGGCAGACTTTGTGCCCTTCAGGGGGTGATCAAGTGTATGTGGGAGGCAATTACCGCCATGTTGTCTCCTACTTGAAGGATTTTTTGTTCCAGGACAAGCAAATTATGGGTGTTGTGAGTATCTTGTCAGGAGGAGAGAAAAATCGCCTTGCCCTGGCGAAAGCCCTTGCTCAGCCAAGTAATGTCCTTGTCCTGGACGAGCCCACCAATGACCTTGATATGGATACGCTTGATTTGTTGATTGAGATGCTGGCTGATTATGATGGCACTATTATCCTCGTTAGTCATGATCGCGATTTCCTCAATAAAACCGTGACGTCTATTATTGCTGTGGAAGGAGATGGTGCAGTGGAGGAGTACGTAGGCGGCTATGATGACTATATTGATCAACGAACTCCAAAAAAATTACCACCTAATCCTAAAAAACCTAAAGATACCATCAAACTAATAGATGACAGCAAGGCAACCAAACGTTTGTCATATAATCAGCAACGTCTTCTTGATACATTGCCAGGTGTAATTGAGAATTTAGAGAAAGAAATTAATGAAATAGAACAAAAACTTACCGACCCTGATTTCTACACCCATCATCCGAAGGAGTTTGCAACACTTTCTGCGCGACTAAATATAGCCCAAAAAGAACATCAAGACGCCGAAGAAACATGGTTAGAATTATTAATAAACAATTGAAATTTATAGTTTGATTATCTATCATTGCGTGTTATTTAATGTGGATAAAAATATGCCTATAAAAAAAATATTAAACAATTTTATTTTAGCATGCAGTCTTATTCAAACAGTATTCGCAGCAGACATTTCTCTAACAGGTGAAAGTATTGCTTGTGCTATGGAATATAAACGCGCACCTTCTCCCAGCTCTTTTTCTTCACATTTTCAACAGGTTTTTTTTAAAATATCAGACGTAGTTCGCCCCTATATTCCAAAAAATAACGAGGGTGATTTTGAGCGTCTTTATACGTATGGAAAAGAACGTTTCGAACAAAAGACCATGACGGATAAGGAGTATACATTCCTTAACCTCGCATATGCTTATTGTCTTACGGCAAATATTAAGCTCTTTCATACAATTGATCCGGGAAATAGGCCCTCAGATGAGCTAGAGTTCTCCTATTTTGTTAAAGACCCAGAAAAATTTTCTCACCTTATGTCTTTATGGGATAAGAGATCAAAGAATGACACAATTAAGATTATTGCCCAAAAAATTGGTCTTCCCGAGGAAAAGCGAATTACAATATCTTCTGTATCGTTTATAACATCCTCCAACATCGTTCTTCCTCTTTTTTCTAAAACAGGGCTTTTCTCAATCAAAAGGGGGTTATATTGTAGACGCCATAAAGTTACCTGCTTAGGGCTGCCTTTTACAGATGCATCCTATGACGGAAATCCTGTTACAGGCCCCTTTCAATTCAGTTTTCACGATATAGGTCATGCAAAAGCATCGAATATTTTAGATAGTATTATGGATATTATTCCTGTCGATGAAGAAGATATGTACTATTTTTCTCGAAACACTCGTTTTATAACCTCGCAAAAAGAAGAACAAGATTTTTCACCTATCTTTAATGAACTTTATGATGCGCTTGAAAAACAACCAGAGACAGGAATGAAAAGACAGGCTGAAGGTGTTCTCCACATGATTGATCATGAATGGTATAGTTTAAAAAGGAACACCCTTCAAAAAGTTCAATCTCAAAAAAGGATATTATGGGACCTGTTTTATTGACTCAGAAAGTTTCTTCTCAAGAATTTTCAGATTTGAGCTTAAAAGAAAAGGCAAAAAAAGCAACAATGGAAGGAATTAATTTTCTGATAAGTTTATTAGAAAGATAAATAAAAAGATCAAATACGTTATACCCTAATCTGTTATGTATTAAATGTATCATCAAAGTTTTTATTATTAACACATACACTAAGATGCTGAAAAGACATGATTAGATTTTGTTGTAGGCGCAAAAAAATTGTGAAAAGATACCTTTTCTCATTGACAAAACAAGGAAAGGGCTATATATCTCTAAGAGTCTTTTGTCCCCATCGTCTAGAGGCCTAGGACATCACCCTTTCAAGGTGAAGACACGGGTTCGACTCCCGTTGGGGATGCCATTTATATTTTTCAGCTATTTTTTCTTTTCAATTCTGCCCATTCTTAACAATTGATTTGCATATCAACAAGGGCAGTGTTTGATTGTATATCTGCTAAAAAGGTAACATAAAATCTTCCCAACGCTCTCCCCCACCCTGAAACGTATGTGATGCAATGAGGACAGCCCCTCCTCTAGCTATATGTGATTGAAGGACATTACCCAAAACCTCTTTAAAGTGCCCATCAAGCCCCTGATCAGGCTCATCGAGGAGCCACAGCTTTTCCTGAGCCATAAGCAGTCGCGAAAGTGAAACCCGGCGTTTTTGACCATTAGAAAGGGTATGAACCTTTTTCGTGAGAAGGGACCTAATATCGAAGGGGTCGACCTCTGATAGAGCTGATACACCCATGATTTTTGCAAAGGTCGTCATATTATCTTGGACCGATGCATGCTCCGTGAGAGCGTATTCTTGGGGCAAAAAAAAATGGTTCGTGTGTTTAACAGTTGAATTATCCGATAATGAGAGAATGCCTGCAAGGGTATGAATCAATGTCGTTTTGCCACATCCATTGGGACCACGCAGACAAAGACCTTGGCCAGCATGTAGATCAAAATTGATTCCCTTATGAAGAAGGATATCTCCTCGCCTAAGATCAAGATTTTTGACAGAAAGAATAGGGTTTATGGTATGCTCCATGGACAATAAACATCATGTACCATGAGATTAAACCAGCTGTGAGCATTTTAAAAGCTGTAACCACCATTGGAAGCTATACGGGACTATCACGGATTCTTGGTCTTGTGCGCGAAATTTTATTGTCCCACTTTTTAGGGGCAGGTCTTGTTGCGGATGCGTTTATTGTGGCCTTTAAGTTTCCAAATTTTTTCAGACGATTTTTTGGCGAGGGTGCTTTTAACGCCGCCTTTGTTCCTGTATTTGCGGGGGAACTTGCTGAAGCAGGAAAAGAAAGCGCTAAGAAAATTGCTGATGATGTTTTTTCCTTTATGACATTTTTCCTCACTGGATTTTGTCTTTTTGTTGTGATTTTTACACCTCTTATGATCCATGTGCTTGCCCCTGGTTTTGCAACAACGCCGGAGCGATTAGATCTTGCCGTGGGCTTTATTCGTATCACATTTCCTTATCTGCTGTTTATTTCGCTGACAGCACTTTTGTCCGGTATTCTAAATTCCCTTGGAAAGTTTGCAAATGCTGCGGCGGCTCCCATTCTTCTTAATGTTGTTATGATTGGAGCACTTTTTCTTGCAGATATATTAGGGTATGACATTGCGTACAGCCTGTGTACATCCGTATTTATCGCAGGAATTCTGCAATTTGCATGGTTATATACGGTGTGTGCAAAAAATGATGTGAGACTGCGGCTTCATCTTCCAAAAATGACACCCAAAGTCAAGCAAGTGTTTAAGCTCATGGGACCAGGAACCCTTGGTGCTGGGGTGATGCAGGTGAATATTTTTATTGATTTAATGCTGGCATCCTTTCTTCCTACGGGGGCTCTTGCGTACTTGTACTATGCGGATCGTTTGAATCAGCTCCCTCTTTCGGTGTTTGGTATTGCCATTAGCACGGCTCTTCTCCCTCTTCTTTCTAAACAATTACGTATGGGGGAGGTGTCAAAAGCAGAATCAACAACGCGCAAATCCATAGAGGTAGCACTACAACTCACCATGCCTGCGGCTGTGGGCCTTATTATACTTGCGGGCCCCATTATTGATCTCATTTATGGGCACGGTAAATTTGACCAGGTTGCCATTGATGCAACGGCCCCCGCCCTTGCAGCTTTTGCCATGGGCCTTCCTGCTTACGTCGTTGGAAAAGTGCTGTCTACATGTTTTTTTGCCCGTCAGGATACAAAAACCCCTCTTAAAATCGCCATTTTCTCTGTGAGTGTGAATCTTTTCTTTAATCTAATCCTTATCTGGACAATGAAACATGTGGGCCTTGCCCTTTCTACGAGCTTATCCGCCTGGGCAGGGACGGGAGCCATGGCCTATATCCTTCATAAACGTGGATGGTATTCTTTGTATGACAGCGCTCTTATCGTCTTTTTTACAAAGGTGGCAGTAGCTTGTGCTTTAATGGCAATGGCTCTCATGGGGTGGCAGGATATTGACTTTGAGCCAACATCTCTCACAGGAGAAATCACACTTCTTCTAGGAGAAATTATTTTTGCCATTATCGTGTACATAGCGATATGCCATCTCTTTGGCCTTAAAACAATTATGACATTACTACGACGTAAACAGGGGATTATATGAAGCGTATTTTATCCGGTGTTCGACCCACGGGGATTATTCATCTTGGTAATTATCTTGGTGCCATTAAGCAATGGGTGGACGGCCTGAGTAACACACATACTCAGGAAGAAGATAATCTTTTTTGTATTGTGGACCTCCATGCTCTCACGACACTGGAAGATTCTGTGAATCTCCGTACAAACTCTCTCCTCATGGCGGCGACGTATTTGGCGTGTGGCCTTTCTCCGGAAAAATGCCATATTTTTCGCCAAAGTGATGTACCGGCCCATTGTGAGCTTTCATGGATTTTTTCCTGCATTACGCCCATGGGATGGCTGAGCCGC
>JAIESS010000045.1 GCA_019745755.1 Alphaproteobacteria bacterium | reverse complement strand
GTTGGCTATGTGACGCATTTGGATGGCTTCGATCTTGAAATCAGCATGCTCCAAGGGAGCCAAAGCACAGTCAACCCCTTCATGGTCATTAATAAATACAATACTGGTGCTGTATCTGTTATGACAACTGATGTGTTGGAATACATTTTCTTTCTTGCGTCTATTTCAAAAGATTCAGCTCCTGGTATTGCTGATATTTTTGATAAAGTAGCGTGTATAAATACACAGTTTGATAAAAGAGTAACTTTTCCTCTCCCATCAAAATTAGAACATAAGAAGCCCAAGACCAAGGAAAAAGAACAACAACGCACTAGGCTAAATACTCTTTTACAAGGTATAAAATCATCTTTATCAAAAAGTGGTCATGAGATTCGAATTGAGACGGTGCTTAACACACTCGATAGGATGAGTATTTTTAAGAATTTTGTAACGTCGTTAGATCCAAATGACCCTCTTCGCCAAGACTTTGATGCACAGCACAGTGATCTTGAGATGTTCGCGAGCGCCTTGTTACAGGAAACCGAAGATCAACCAAGGGATCAAGAAGAATATTGTAATTCAGATCAAGCAAAAGAAGACATGAAAGGGATGATCCACCAGCTTCTTACGTGGGATGGTCAAACCATAGATCACTTTGATCTTCAAGGGCCACAGGACGCATACCAGTTGGTGCAAGTTATCTATACCGTTTTGGAGGACGTGCAACAAAATCCTCAGGCTTATAATGCCGAGAATAACATTGATCAGATCATTCAGAGTGGAGAAAGTCTTGCCGAGTTTCTTCATAAAAAATTCCAGCTCGTAAGATATGTATAGCGCTTAGAACACGTATCACCTTTTAGAGGAAGACAAGGATCACCTTACTTCCTCTTTTTTTCATAGATATTTTTTCTCATTACTAAAGAAAAATTTTTTTAAACACCCCATTCATTTTGTCATTGCAATAAATAAAAATTTTATATAATTATTTGTAGATTTTATATAAAAATAAAGGAATATAGTATATGAAAAAGAAATTATTACACCTTAGCCTTATCCTAGGATTATCAACAGTATCGGTATGGGCCATGGATCCACCACCTTTCAACGATGGACCAATGACAGGACCAACGAATCCACCACCTTTGCTGCCCATAAGAGCAAAAAAACCAATGGTTAAATCTACGGAAGCTTACGAGACTTTTTGCGCATATCTGAAAGAAAATTTCTTTGACCTTGCAAAGGATCCACAACCGTTTTTTGAGTTTTCTCAGGGTGAGCAACTCAAAAAAGCCGTTCATGAGCCGTTTTACTCCCTGTTTATGGGATACTTCTGTATGGCAAATCACAGGGTATATCAGGGGGTTGATTTCCTGACAAAACCAGGGGTTGTGATGTCACCCGATGATCAAGAGGTTATTGTTAATTATATTTATTACAAGCTCGAACCACATCCATCAATAGATTATGAGGAGCTTCGTCAAATGTATCAGCTTCCTGAATTATCTAACAATCAGCGACGTGATTGTTTAACAAAACTTGCCGCACACGGGTATACAAAGGCCCAAGAGAAGATTAATTATGCTGCCGCTTACGGGAAGCTTGGTTTTAATCGTGAAACGGGCCGCACGTATTTAGAAGATCGTATTAATGAGGGTGATCGAAATGCGCAATACTGGATTAACAATGCTGCGTGTGATGCTATAACGCCTTATAATGTTTTTAACCCTCCTGTTACGCCTAGTTGGATTGAGTTTAAAGAAACGGGACCTGGGTACCTAGAGGCCCGTGAAGCCAAGGGTAATGACCATGCTCTACGCATGCTTATGGATGCTGCGGCTAATGGGAGGCTTGGTTTTGATGACTTTACTGGATGTTCGCTATTAAAAACATACGCAGCCCAAGGCAATCAATATGCTAACGAAAAACTTGATGAGGCGGCATACTTTGGGGATCTTGGTTTTGATAATGTTACTGGACGTAAACGTTTAGAGGATCGTGCCGCCAAGGGCAATGATCATGCTCTACGTATGCTTATGAAGGCTGCTGCTAACGGGAGGCTTGGTTTTGATGATAAGACGGGACTGTTGCTATTAGAAACATATGCAGCCCAAGGTCATGAATATGCTCTGTACGAGCTTGCGGGTGCTGCGAAACGAAAATCCCTCGGTTTTACTGATGACACAGCACGTCAAGCATTAAAAATATATGCAGCTCAAGGTAATCAAGATGCACAGGAATACCTTAATCAGGCTGCACGTTTTGGTCAAGAACTTGGCTTTAATAATGAGACAGGGCAAGATTACCTGAAAAAACGGGCACTCCTGGGGGATAAAAGCGCACAAGAGATCATCAATGATAAGGCATACGCTTCCTTTTTCTTTCGTGCGTATAACATCATCATGGGGTTTGAGGAATAAGGACAAAAGTGGGGGCGATTATAGCCCCCTTTTACTTCATTCTACGTGCCTTCTGCAACCTATTGTAAGAACCTATCTCAATAAATCTTTGAGAAAATCATTGAGGTTCTTTTCTCTTAACCTTTTCTTAACCCTCTTGCTGTTATCCTCATTTTAGGTGGTCAGTGATCTGGTAGTAGCCGGGTCCATGACGAAGTACCTGCCTTAGATATATGCTGTGATCAGGTATATGTTTAGTGGAAAGATGAGTCGCTGTAAAGCGTGCTCATAACCCTTATAATGCTCCCGGTTTGGGGATGTTGAGAGGGCGCGGGGAAGTCATGTCGTGGTGGAGCGAGGGGTGGGCCAATCACCGGAGTGTCAAGGGCAGGTGGGCCCCGACAGGGGCTCAGGTATGGTTTTAGATAAGCTGTTCCAGAAGTGGCTAAAGTGTGTGGACGTACCTACAAAAATCCTATTTATATAAAAAAACGGTGGGGGATATTAGGTCTTTAGGACGGAGGTAATCCCCCCTCTCCCCCCCCCTTATGAATTCCTTTTTATGAACAACCGCTCGTGGCACCACAGGTCATGCATTTAAGACAGGTTCCGTTGCGGACCATGGTGAAGTACTGCACGCATCGCCTCGACATAGGACAAGAATTAGATACCAGAACTATCCCTCTACTATCTCTCCCACCTCGTTGACATCATAAGATCTTCCAGTAATACGGTTCAAATGATAGAGGAGGCCTTTTCCTATTCTTCCATTAAAATAAGCATTACACCCTATTTGGCTATTCTCATTATAAGCAGCGATTAAAAGCTTCTCTTGATCATTTTCTAATTTATTGATAAAAGGCAAGACCTTAGCAAAAACCTCTCCCCTTGCAAAATTCTCACACTTTTGAAGGGCTTTGATATACGCATCAATTATTTTCTTAGTATTTTTTTTATCTTCCATAAAAATTTTAATTAATTTTTCTACTGAATCCCCCCATTTCCATGGAAGCGCTTGGAATTTTCCAATAAAACCATAGGGATCTTTGCCCATTTTTAAGGAAATAATGGGAATTTTCCGTGCTACAGCAACCCCAATTTCCTGATCTGTCCAATCACTTTCATGAAATTTTTCAGTCATAATCGCGATAAGTGCATCCATAGTCGAAAGAGCAGATTCAAGCTCTTTTTGCCATTCTTTCGTCGCCCTAATATCTTCATGAGCAACGAAACATGATATTCCAAAAAGCTCAAGCTGCTTTTTTAGCTCTGCTATTTCTTTTTTATCTTCGGATAGGTGGCTCAAAAACACCCGAAAGCATCCCCCATTCCAGATAGAATGGGGTGAATCCTCTTTCTTTGCCATACAGTTTCCCCCTTTTTATGAACAACCGCTCGTCGCACCACAGGTCATGCATTTAAGACAGGTGCCGTTACGCACCATGGTGAAGTTACCGCAGTCGCCGCACGCATCACCCTGGTAACCCTTGAGTTTAGCCTGGGCACGCTGGTCCCCCGCCGTGACAGCTGCACTGCCGTAGGTCCCCGTGGCCGCCACAGCACTTCCCGTGCTCATCACCACAATATTATCGTTGGATGCAGCAATGTCATCACTCAAAAGAGACCTATGATCTGTCTCATCAGAACTCACCGCATGCGCATAATCAGACTGGTCGCCAATGGTATCCGGGCGAAGGTCGCTTTCCGCAATTTGTACGTGAGCAAGATCATTACGACCCAAATAGCTAATGGCAAGCTCACGGAAGATATAATCAAGGATACTTGTTGCCATTTTAATGCGTTCATGACCATCCACGGGTCCAGCAGGCTCAAAACGTGTAAAGGTAAAGGCTTCCACAAACTCCTCCAGCGGCACGCCGTACTGAAGACCAATGGAAATAGCCATGGCAAAATTATGCATCAAGGAACGAAATGCAGCGCCCTCTTTATGCATATCAATGAAAATTTCACCCAAGCGACCATCATCATATTCACCGGTACGGATATAAATTTTATGCCCAGCAACAGCAGCTTTTTGCGTAAATCCACCACGGCGACTTGGGAGTTTTTGACGCTGGGAAACAAATTTCTCAATAATACGCTCCACAATCATGGGGGTCACAGCACTCACCTGCTGGGCCTTCGGCATATCGAGTATATCCTCCACAATGTCATCATCCATCACCATGGTGCTAAGAGGTTGAGAGAGTTTAGAGCCGTCACGATACAAGGCATTGGCCTTGAGTCCCAGGCGCCAGGACATAAGATAGGCTTCCTTACAATCCTCGATCGTCGCTTTATTTGGCATATTGACAGTTTTGGAAATAGCCCCGGACATAAAGGGTTGCACCGCAGCCATCATACGAATATGACTGTCCACGGACAGATAGCGCGTGCCAATACGACCGCAAGGGTTTGCGCAATCAAAGATGGGAAGATGCTCATTTTTAAGCTCAGGAGACCCTTCCAAGGTCATGGTGCCACAGCAATAGTTATTGGCAGCCTCGATGTCGTCCTTTGAAAAACCAAGGTGTGTGAGTAGATCAAAACTTGAATCATTATACTGATCCTCACTCATACCAAGTTTTTTATAAATATCCTCGCCAAGGTTC
>JAIESS010000119.1 GCA_019745755.1 Alphaproteobacteria bacterium | reverse complement strand
AAATAGAAAAAATGATGTAGAGGGTGCCGATATCCTTGTGGTTTGTTGATAAAATCCAACGACGCCAACCCGTCGGCGTTTCATGAGAGTGGTGGTGGTCCATATTTCTTAGCCCTTTCTCGTTTCGTCTTTGCCCATCACTGTGAGAACTGCGGGCACAATTTTTGCTGGTTCTTCTTGTTTTTTGTTTTTACTCAACCATTCATTAAACTTATCTTTTTGTACAGCGTGTATGGAAATTGGCATAAAACCGTGTTGCATACCGCAAAGCTCAGAACATTGACCGTAGTAAACGCCCTCACGTTTTATTTTGACCCAGATTTCCCGCGTTCGTCCAGGAACACTATCTTGCTTGAGTCCCATGGAGGGCACAGCCCAACTATGCAATACATCGGCTGAAGTTACCAAGATACGCACCATCGTGTCGATTGGTAAAATAAGAGGGTTATCCACCTCCAGAAGCCTTAGTTGACCCGGCTTTAACTCTTCATCCTTAATCATATAACTATCAAAGTTTATGCCTTGATCAGGAAATTCGTAAGACCAATACCATTGGTGCCCTGTTACCTTCACGGTGACATCCGCCTTTACGGGTTGATCAGCAAAGTACATGAGTTTGAAGGAAGGAACCGCAATCACAGCAAGTATACAAACGGGAATGAGTGTCCATATAATCTCAAGAAGCGTATTATGCGATCTTTTGGATGGAACCGGGTTTTTGGACGCCCTAAATCGTAATACAACGAACACAAGAAGAGCTGTGATGACGACTGCAATTGCCGATATGATCACCATTAAAAGATTATGAAGATCATGAATCTTATCCATAATGGGGGAAGCAGATTCTTGTAACCCCATCTGCCAGGCGTGCGGTTTTGCCGCATACGCAGGAGTGCAACTCCATAAAATAATGAAAGAATTAAAAAGGGATGTGATTTTTTTTCTCAAGGTTTCCCCGCAATTAAAGATATTTTTATTATTCTATTCATACAAAATAATGGGCCATCTGAAAAGAGTTAGTGTGTTCTTATTTAATTTTCCTAAAAGTCAGGGTTGCAAACACATGAGAAAACTCTAAAATATTTTTTTTGAAATAGGAGAGCTATAAAATGAGAATAATTTATCTTGCAAGTGCTCTAAATTTTTTAACGATATCGATCTTGGATGCTTCCAACTCCTCTCATACGCTCATTGATCTAGAGGGTTCTGAAGTAAGTATTGGGGCTATTCCCTTGTCTCCCGTTATCAGCGGTCAGCGTAAAATGAAAATTATTAATGAAGAGCATGATAATTTTGAGGCTCGAGACACAACGCTTATAAAAGAGGAAATAGATGCGCCCATACTGAATCTTGATCAGTTGCATCGCTATGACGAACTCAAAAATGATTTTCCAAAGGCTCACGCAAAGGGATATTTTTCTTTTTCCTCGTTCGAAGGAGCTCCTCAAACGATCGCGCTTTGTATGATAAAATCGCTCACCAATCCGAATGATAGCGTCGTTATTCAGAAGAGTTCAGGCGAAGTAACCATGAACTATAAGGGATTTATGAATAATCCCGCGTTTCCCATGGCGCGCATCTTTACGAATATGGAGGCTTTTCCATTTGCGTCAACCGAACCTTTCCAGTTGGATATTTACACACCCGGATCTGGTGGAAAACGGCGCACCGAAATAAAAACTGCCCGTGAACTCTGTGAAGGCACGAATCATAATCGCGTTGTAATCGTCATAGACCCCTATGAAAAAAATATTGGGAGCCGCCAATTTGATGCAAGTGCACCAACACCACTCCTTAATGTTTTATCGTTCATAAATGGACTGTATGATCAAGGGAAGTTACGTTATCCCATTTCAAAGATTAACTGGATTTCTTCATCCGTTTCTGGCATGTCGTCTATGGGGCTTGCCCCTTCTATGACGCTTTATAAGCGATTATCAAGCGCTGCATACCCTGATCTTCCAAAAGACATATTTCCCATCAATGAAATTCATGCTGTTCATATGCCAGCTGTTCTTCAGTTGTCTGATGCTGATCTCGTTTCAACGGGATCACGGCTTGTCTTTTACATTGGTAAAAACGATGAATGGATCAATCAACAAGCAACAGTGCATTATGCTGAACGCCTCAAAAAGCTGGGCCATGATGTTCGTGTTATTTCCTTTGATGCAGGACATGATTTCGAGACTCTGGATTACACTGAAATAAAATCCAACAGCGGACTACGCATGGATGACATTTGCAATATTCTCACCTTGTCCTTGAAGGAAATTGCAAAACTTGAAATCCCCAAAGATGGACACGAGGCAAATAAATGGATGAGCTCCGTGAATATCGCTAAAATGGTGGGACAAAGCAAAGATGATGGAACGCATGTTCATTTAAGTATTCTTAATTGGATCATGATGGTTCAGACGCGAACAAAGAAGGGGATCAAGGGAGAAGCAAATGCTGAGGAGCGCGAAAAGCTGATGAGTCATTTGCTAAAGATAGGTGACCCCACTTAAATTAAAGGAGACGGGCCACCTTAACTCTTTAGATAATTTCGAGTGCAAGCGCCGTTGCTTCTCCACCGCCAATGCAAATGGCGGCAACTCCGCGCTTGAGCTTGCGCTGTTTTAGAGCATGAATGAGCGTCACAACAATGCGGGCGCCGGATGCACCTATGGGGTGTCCTAAGGCGCAAGCTCCTCCATTTACATTCACGATGTCATGGGTAAGGTCAAGGTCTTTCATGACAGCCATAGGAACAACCGCAAAAGCCTCATTAATCTCGAAAAGATCCACGTCATTTTTCTGCCATCCTGCTTTTTCAAGGACCTTGTTGATGGCACCTGTTGGGGCAATTGTAAACCATTCTGGCTCCCTTGAGAAACCAGCATGTGCATGAATAAGCGCAAGGGGCTTCAGACCACGTTTGTCGGCTTCACTTTGTCGCATGAGAGTAACTGCAGCTGACCCATCATTGATGGAGCTTGAAGAACCTGCAGTCACAGTACCGTTCTCACGAAAAGCAGGCTTAAGGGTAAGAAGCTTCTCAAAATTGAGCTTGCTCGGAGATTCATCATCAAAGACAAGAACGGTTGATTTTTTGTCTATAACCTCAATCGGTGTGATCTCCTCTTTAAAGTGACCTGCGGCCTGGGCTGCAAGTGTTCTCTTTCCAGAAGTGATCGCATATTGATCTTGCTCATCGCGGGTAAAGCCATATTTTTCAGCCGTATTCTCGGCAAACACACCCATAGACTGAGTGCCTTTGTAGGCGTCTTGGAGGCCGTCCATGATCATATGATCAAGAATTTTATCGTGCCCCAGGCGATATCCTTCACGCGCTTTAGTAAGCAAGTAAGGTGCGTTCGACATGCTTTCCATGCCTCCTGCAACCATAATGCCGCCGTATAGACGCAAGCTGTCATGGGCCATGATAATCGACTTCATCCCCGATCCGCACACTTTATTGACTGTGGTGCAGCCCGTTGATTTATCAAGCCCTGCTTTAAACATGGCTTGGCGCGCCGGTGCTTGTCCAAGCCCCGCAGGCAGTACGCATCCCATGAAAACTTCATTCACTTCATTTGATTCGATACCTGCCGTATTGAGTGCTGCACGAATGACGCTCCCCCCAAGATCGGGTGCGGAAATATTTTTAAAAGCACCCATAAATGAACCTGAAGGTGAGCGTTTAGCGGATACAATGACAATGGGGTCTGAATTCATGAATGGAGCTCCTCTGCTAGTTTTATCAATTTTTTATAACAGAGCGATGATAGGGTTTTTTTGATCGAAATCAAGACTCTTAATGTCTAGAGCAAGAATGCAGTGGCAAGTCCTAAGAAGGTTGCATAGCCTAAAACATCGGTTGTTGTGGTCAAGAGGGGGCCAGCGCTAATGGCAGGATCAAGGCCCAATCGGTCAATGATGATCGGGAAAATGGTACCTGCAAAAGCGGCCCAGAGCATATTAAAAATAAGTGCAACAGCAAGAACAATGCCGATTGCAACATCTTGAATCCAAATGGCAGCAATAACGCCCAGAATAACAGAAAAGAAACCACTGGTCATAAAGCCAACCATCACTTCTTTCGAGACGGCACGCCAGGTGTCTCCATGTCGGATGGATCGTGTGGCAAGTGCTCGCACCACAACCGTGACCACTTGCATGCCTGAATTTCCTCCCATGGCCGCATTAATCGTCATAAGGAATGATAAGGCGGTGAGTTTTTGAATAGATACTTGAAATTGGGAAATTACAAAAGCAGCAAGCAAGGTGTTCACAAGGGTGACAACGAGCCATCGAATACGCCAATAGGATGTGAGCAAAACCGATTCGTTAAAATCAGAATCTCCAACACCGGCCATGTGCTTGATGTCTTCTTCGGCTTCCGCACCGATCACATCCACCACGTCATCGACCGTGATCATACCCACAATACGCCCGGAGCCATCGACCACAGGTGCTGAGACAAGTCCGTAGTGCTTGAAAAGGGCAGCCACTTCCTCTTGATCTTCGGTTACGTGAATCTTATGAAGGTTCGTGTCAAGAATATCAGAGACCAGCGTTTCGCTGGGGTGTTTCAGAAGAGTGCTGAGCGCAATATGACCAATGGGATGATGGCGTGGGTCGACCACGTAAATTGTGTAGAAATTATCAGGAAGCACCTCAGCGCCTTGAATGAATTGTATGGCCTCATGGACACGCCAAAAGGTGGGAACACAGACCATTTCACGCTGCATGAGACGGCCCGCACTCTCCTCGGGGTATGTGAGGACTTCTTCCAGAATAGCCCGCTCATTGGCCGGAATCTCGCTTAAAACTTCTTTTTGCTGCTCTTCTCCTAAATCCTCAAGAACATTCAGGGCATCGTCGCTTTCAAGGTCTGAGACTACTTCGGCAATTTCTTTGGGGTTTAAGATATCAAGCGCGTCTCGCCTTAAAGAGTCATCCAATTCGGCCAAAATATCCGCATTGATTGTGCTCTTAA